>DATNQI010000033.1 GCA_036704125.1 Pantanalinema sp.
CAACCCGCCTGGCTCGAGACGCAGACCGTGTTGCGCCGGCCGTGGTGCTGCATCAGGACCGTCTCGATCGAGAGGTCGTCGTGCAGCTTCAGGAGGGCCTTGATGGTCTGGCCGTCCTCTGCCTCCTGGAGGGTGATCGCCTCGAGCGGCGAAAAGGGGTCCGGGGCGGCGTCGCGGGTCAGGGCGCGGTACAGCTCGCGTCCCTGGTGCGGGCGCATGCCGTGCACCTCGAGGAGCGCCTCGGCCCGGTTGAGCCCGGCGCGGCGCGCCTTGTCGTGGAGGTAGCGGAGCCATGGTGCTTCAGCGCTCATCATTCGCCCATTCTAGCAACATTCCGGCAAAAGGGACGCCCCCCGACACAGGTCGGGGGGCGTCTCTACCAGGGAGATGCGAACTACTACTTGATCGCGATCTTCGCGCCGGCGGCCTCGAGCTTGGCCTTGAGGGCGTCGGCCTCTTCCTTCTTGACCTTCTCCTTGACGGCCTTGGGGGCGCCGTCGACGAGATCCTTGGCTTCCTTGAGGCCGAGGCCGGTGGCCTCGCGGACGACCTTGAGGACTTCGATCTTCTTGTCGCCAGCCGACTCGAGGATGACGTCGAACTCGGTCTTCTCCTCGGCAGCGGCGGCAGCGCCGGCGCCGGGGGCCATCATCATCATGCCGCCCATCGCGGGGGCAGCCGACACGCCGAAGGTGTCCTCGATCATCTTGACGAGGTCGGCAACTTCGAGGAGCGACTTCTCCTTGATGGCGTCGACGATCTGTTCGTTGGTAAGAGTGGACATTTACGTGTTCTCCTTTAAATGCAGGCCGGACGTGCCGGCGCTAACAACTGAATCGTAGGATCGAGGCTTAGAGCACCTTACAAAACCAGGCATGTTACGGCCTCTGGCCGCCGTGGGCGGCTTGAAGGAACAGTTTTGTAATGCGCTCTTACGCGCTTTCCTTCTCGCGACGGACCGCATCGAGGGCGTACACGAGGTTGCGGGCACCGCCCGACAGCGCGGAGGCGAGCTTCTGAGCGGGGCTCTGGAGGCTGCCGAGCATGCGGCCGAGGAGGACTTCCTTGCTGGGCATGCTGGCGAGATCCTTGACCTCGGCGACCGAGAGGGCCTTGCCCTCCATGACGCCGCCGCGGACCTTGATCTCGACCTTGCGCTTCTCCTTGGCGAAGTCGCTGACGACCTTGGCCGCAGCCACGGCGTCGTCGAAACCGATCGCAAGCGCGGTGGGACCGGCGAGGAAAGGCTCCATGGCCTTCCAGCTGTCCATGTCGCGGGTGACCAGGTCGATGAGGGTGTTCTTCGAAACCGTCAGGTCGCCGCCGACCTTCTGGAGACGACGACGCAGGTCGGTGATCTCCTTGACGGTCAGGCCGCGGTAATCGGTGACGATGGCCACCTGGGCGCGGTCGAAGATGTCGCGCAGCTCGGAAACGGTCTGCTGCTTCTTCTCTTTCGTAGGCATTGTAGTATTCACCTCCTTCGGTGAGAGCTTCAATAATCGAGCCGGACTCCCGCCGCAAGGTGGCAGGAGTCCGGCGATCGGGGTCCCTTTCGGGAAACTTTCGCTCGAAGCTCTTCCGCTACCTCGGCAGGGGTAATTTAAATCGGCGGGGCCGATCCCTGCTGTCTCTGGCGTGGGGAACACGTCTCGATTCAATTGTTCAACCAGTATAGCGCAAGTTCCTGGTTAAGACAAGATGAAGGGGGCGAGAAATTTTCTCGCCCCCTTCATCTCGTGATGGCTGACTTACGCCTTGGGGGCGAGGTCGTTCATCTTGGCGGTGTCGACCTTGAGGCCGGGGCCCATCGACGAGGTCAGGTAGATGCTCTTGACGTAGGTGCCCTTCGCCGCGGCGGGCTTGACCTTGTTGATCGCATCGACCAGGGCGGCGTAGTTCTTGCCGAGGTCCTCGGCGCTGAACGAGGCCTTGCCCACGGGGACGTGGACGATACCCTGCTTGTCGGCACGGAACTCGACCTTACCGGCCTTGAACTCCTTGACCGCCTTGCCGATCTCGAAGGTGACCGTGCCGGCCTTGGGCGAGGGCATCAGGCCGCGGGGGCCGAGCACCTTACCGACGCGACCGAGCGCACCCATGATGTCCGGGGTGGCGATCAGGAGGTCGAACTCCATCCAGCCGTCCTGGATCTTGGGGATCAGCTCTTCGCCGCCGACCACGTCGGCGCCGGCCGCTTCGGCTTCCTTGACCTTGTCGCCCTTGGCGATGACCGCCACGCGGACGGTCTTGCCGGTGCCGGCGGGAAGGACGACCGTCGAGCGGACCTGCTGGTCGGCGTGCTTGACGTTGATGCCGAGGCGCAGGTGCGCTTCGACCGTCTCGTCGAACTTCGCGGTCGCGAACTTCTTGGTCAGCTCGATCGCTTCAAGGGGCCCGTAGGTCTTGGCGAGGTCGAGTCCTTCGTAGATCGCCTTCTGGCGCTTGCTAAGCTTGGCCATTTTTTCCTCCTGTGGTCAGACGGGGGGCGCGGGGCCCCCCTCCCACATGACTAGTAGGGGGTTACTCCTGGACGGTGACGCCCATCGACACCGCAGTGCCGGCGACCATCTTCATGGCCGACTCGATGCTGGTGCAGTTGAGGTCGGGCATCTTGATCGTCGCGATCTCGCGGATCTGGTCCATCGTGATCGAGCCGACCTTCTCCTTGTTGGGGGTTCCGGAGCCCTTCGCGGCGCCGGCAGCCTTCATGACCAGCTGCGAGGTCGGAGGGGTCTTGAGGACGAACGTGTAGGAACGATCCTCGTAAACCGTGATCTCGACCGGGATGATCTGCCCGGCCTTGTCCGCGGTCTGCGCGTTGTAGTTCTTACAGAAGTCCATGATGTTGACGCCGTGCTGACCCAGCGCCGGACCCACGGGGGGAGCCGGATTGGCCTTGCCCGCGGGCAGCGCCAACTTGATCAGGGCGGTAACCTTCTTCGCCATTGTGTTTTCACCTCCTTGTAGGTGACCGGGGGAAGCCCCCGGCTACCGAACTAGACTTTTTGAACCTGAGCGAACTCGAGCTCGACCGGCGTGGGACGGCCGAAGATCGAGACCGACACCTTGATCTTGCCCTTCTCGGGGTTGACCTCGATGATGTCTCCCGAGAAGTCGGCGAAGGGACCGGCGATGACCTTGACGTGCTCGCCGATGTGAAGGTCGATCTGGATCTTGGCCTTGGTCGCGGCGCGCTTGAAGATCTTGCGCACCTCGCGGTCGGAAAGGGGGGTGGGCTTGGTGGTCGACCCCACGAACGAGGTGACGCCCGGGGTGTTGCGGACGACGTGCCAGGAGGCCTCGTCCATGTCCATCTCGACCAGCACGTAGCCGGGGAAGACCTTGCGGGGCTTCTCGACCCGCTTGCCTTCCTTGATCTCGACCACCGTCTCCTCGGGGACCTCGACGTGGAAGATTCGGTCGGTCATGCCCATCGATTCCGAGCGGCGCAGGATGTTCTCCCGGACCTTGTCCTCGTAACCCGAATAGGTGTTAACGACATACCACTTTCTACTCATGCGTCCTCGTCTATGTTGAGTGGTCCGGTCAGTCGGGATGCTCTTAGACCAGGAACCTGTTTGAAATGAGCGCGAAGATCCAATCGAACAAGGTGATGAGCGTGGTCAGGACCGCGACGAAGACCAGAACGATGATCGTCTCGTTGGTGACCATCCGGCGCGAGGGCCAGGAGATCTTCTTGAACTCGCCGCGGACCTCGCCGAGGTAGCTCTGGGCGCCCTTGGCCCAGCCGAAGGCCGGGACTCCCATTCCACCCTTGAGTGAAAGGGAGGCGTCACGCTCTTCGGCTTCGCTGGCTGCGTTCTCTTCTTGACCCCCCTCGAGGGAGGTCTTGTTCGTATCGGACAACGGATTACTCTCTTCCTTCGAAAAGCCCTGCGGGCTTCCGAAACCAGACGGTCCACCCCCGAGGTGCCCAGATCCCTGGGTGCCTGCCAGGCGTGGACCGTGCGGTCTTTGGTATCAGAAGCGAGGCGCGACCTGTAGGACTCGAACCCACGACATGCGGTTTTGGAGACCGCCGTTCTACCAACTGAACTAAGGTCGCACGGACCGCGCGCTACTTGGTCTCGCGGTGCGGGTGCACCGTGCGGCAGCGCTTGCAGTACTTCTTGAGCTCGACCCGATCCGGATCGTTCTTCTTGTTCTTCATCGTGGTGTAGTTGCGCTCCTTGCACTCGGTGCAAGCCAGCGTGATGATGACGCGCATTGTTCCAGGTCTCTCCTGTGAATGACGGCCGGTGGGTCGTCATTAAGGTTTCTTAAACTTGTCTTTAACGGTCCGAAACGGATTGCAGTTTGAAACTTACCACAACGAAGGGTTGGTGTCAAACGCCACGTGTTTCGCGATGTGAGGTGGATGAACCCCAGTGTAGCAGCAAATGCCCGAACTAGACAAGCATTCCCCTCTCGCTTGTGCCCAAATCCGCTCGCACGGTAGACTGGGACGGATTCCGGAGGGTTCATTCGATGTCGCATCCCTTGCTCAGCGTGGTGGTCACCACCTACAACCGCGTCGCGATCCTAGAGAAGGCGCTGCGCGCTCTTCTGGACCAGCGCACCGAACTCGCGTACGAGGTCCTGGTGGTGGATGACGGCTCCACCGACTCCACCCCGCAGCTCATCGAGGCCCTCGGGGTCGACCATCCGCGCCTGCGTGGCGTGGCCCAGCCCAACCAGGGCCGCGCCCACGCCCGCAACACCGGCATCCGCGAGGCCAGAGGCGAGCTGCTTTGCTACGTCGACTCGGACGTGGTGGTGGTCCCGACCTTCGTCCAGGCTCACGTGGACGCGCACCGCGCCGCGCGCGAGAAGCGTCCCGATCGCGAGGTCTTCGTCCAGGGCCACTCGGTCAACGTGGACGACTTCGAACGCCTCACTGAGGCCAGGGTGCCCCCCTTCGACCCCTCGCGGGCCTTCTTCGACACCAAGAACGTCTCCATCCGGCGCCGGGTCCTTGAGGAGGTCGGGGGCTTCGACACCGGCTTCGTCGAGTACGGCTGGGAGGACCTGGAGCTCGGGGTGCGCCTCAAGGCCAAGGGAGTCGGGATCATCCGCTCGAACCAGGCCCTCGGCTTCCACTACCATCCGGCCTTCACGGTGGGCGACTTGCCGAAGCTGCGCCGGATCGAGGAGGAGCGCGGGCGCATGGCGGCGCGCTTCCTGGCGATGCACCCCACCCTGGACGTGCGCCTGATGACCCAGGACACCTGGTTTCACGCGGGCCTCGACGCCGTTTTGACCTGGGGGGGGCTCCTGAACGAGCGCTCCCTTCGTCCGGTGTTCGAGCGGCTCGAGCGCTCGGGCCACGCGGCCTTCGCGGCGCAGCTGGCCCAGATCGTCCTGAACCAGTACAACATCCGGGCGCTGCGCCAGGCCCTGCGCAACAATCCTTAAAGGCAGGGCGACGCAAGTTGCCCCGCACGCGGGCGATAGAGAGGAGCGGGTGAACTTTCGCCCTCCGCACCTTGTCAACCGAGTGACACCTCGAGGCCCGCGGGTCGGTGCGCTGCGACACTGATTTTTGCGGGTACACATTTCTTTAGTTCATCTTCGGGTGCCACTTTCGACCGAGGCGCTTGCCTCAAGTCAAACTGTGGTAGTATTTTCGCCTTGCGCGGTCCCCTGCCGACACCGGTCCTGCCGGGATTGACAGAGGGCCTTTAAACTTGTTTTAATAAACGCTCTCGCTGGCGCCCTGCGCCCGGCGAGATCCCGGCGACGACGTCGTCACGGGCTGTCGGGTCTCCTTCGAGCCTGGTGCCCGGCCCGCGTCGCCTTACCGCTGCGACGGACCTTGCCTCAAGGGTGGGGCCGCCGTTTTCTTGGCCGCAGGTCGATTCGGACGTGGCGGTAGTCCGGATGACCACCCGATTTAGGAGGGCTGCTTGAATTGGAACGTACTGCTCGCGGAGTCTATGGCCCGCACCTGACGCTCGACGCCTACGGATGCGACCCGGAAAAGCTCGCCAACTTTAGCCTCGTGTACGCCTGGCTGAAGGAGCTCCCCGCTAAGCTCGGTATGGAAGTGTTGTTTCCCCCTTACTGCCACGACTACGTCAACGAGAATCCGCTCGAGAGCGGCGTGACGGGTCTGGTCGGTCTCACGACCAGCCACTGCAGTATCCACACCTATCCTTACATGCACTGCCAGGACGACCCGAGCTTGGTCGGTATCGCATTCGTGGACGTGTTCAGTTGCTTGCCCTTCGACACGGATCTCGTGGTCGAGGACTTCAAGGCGACCTTCGGCGGAACCGACTTCCGCGTGAACATCGTCGAGCGCGGGGATCGCTTCCCGATCAACCGCGAGCACAAGGCCACCATCGTTCGCCAGCCGGCTTTGGTGTAACCAGGTCCGATTCAAGCAGGGTCCCGCTTCGGCGGGGCCCTGTTTGCTTGTTTTCACGAGGGACGCTCGCCACCTCCGTCGCCGGAAGCTCGTTCAATCGAGCCGTGGGATCCCCTGACTGCCGCAGGTATTCTGGGCACGACCCTCGGCCGTTCATGAGACACGTTCGGCCTCACGGAGGACCCCCATGCTGCGCACGGAACGCCTGGGCTTCCGGCTCGCAGTCCTGCTGGCGTGCACGATGCTGGCCGGCTGCGATGCCCTCGGCAACATCATCCCTGGCATGAGCTCCTACAAGTCGGCGCCCTCGGGTGGCAAGACCACTCTCTTGACCTTCGAGACTCCCTCGATGCCCTTCGAGAACGCGGCCAAGGGCGAGGCCACGGGCTTCGCCGCGGGGGCCTGGGCCGTGGTGGACGGAAAGCTCCAGCAGACCCAGGGGGCCACCGACAACCTCGCCAATCACCTCAAGTACACGGGCGACGCCTTCGGGGACCAGGGCGGGCGCGCCGGGCGCGCCTACCGCGTCTCGGTGGATTGCTCGGTGGCCAAGGAGGCCGACTCGCCTGCGGTTCACGGCTACCCGGTGGGCGTGCTGGCCCTGATGCCCTACTACAAGGACCCCACCCACTACGTGATGCTGGTGGCGGACAAGCAGAACCTCTCGTGCTGGGTGGTCAACGGCCAGCGCCCCGCGGGCGCCGAGTGGCCGGCTGATGCCATGATCTGGGACGAGTGGCTTGCCGAGCCCATGGACGCGAGCGCGTCGGTGCGCTGGGGCGCCGAGGTGGACGTGGACTCGCACGCCCTGACGATCTACGTCAACGACCAGAAGAAGGCCACCCGCACCGTGCCCATGATCAGCCGCGATCCCCACTGGGTCGCCCTGGGGGCCAACGGCAACTACGCCCAGTTCGACAATTTCAAGATTGTCTGGACCAAGTAGGAGGATCTTCATGAAGGCGCGAGTCCTCTGGCCGTCGCTGGTCGTCACCGCGGCGATCGCCGTCGCGTGCTCCAAGGGGGGCGACGGCGCAAACGGCCCCATCAGCCCCAACCGCACCGCTCCGGATGGCCCCCCCAAGGAGTTCGTTGGCGAGCCCCAGGAGTTCCCCGCTGGCCCCGCGCTCGACGGGGCGACGCTGGTCGAGAAGGTGGACTTCCAGACGCCTGCCGTGCCGTTTCGCGACGCGGTGTCCCAGGCGGCCCTGGCCTCGGGCAGCTTCGCCCCGGGCAAGTGGTCGAGCGGAAACGGCGTCTACGTCCAGCAGGAGCCCGGCGCCAACACCCGGCTGTCGATCCGGAGCTACACGGGCAACGTGGGCACCCGCTACCGGGCCGAGGTGACGGGCTGGGTCTACCGGGCCTTCGTCGCCGATCCGGCCAAGGATCAGGGCGTGGTGATCCTGATGCCCTTCTACAGGGACGAGACCCACTACGTCATCTGCTCGGCGAGCCCCAACGTCGCCGAGGCCTGGGTCTGCAACGGGCAGCTGCCCGGGGGATCCTGGCCAACCAGCAACAAGCTGTGGGGCCAGATGATCGCGCCCGCCCGGACGGTGGGCAGTGCCTTCACCTGGACCTGCGACGTGGACACCGTGGCCAACTCCATGACCCTCTACCTCAACGGCGACAAGAAGGCCACCGTCACCTCGCCCTTGATCGACGGGGCGGGCACCGTCGCCCTGGCATCCAACGGGGCCCAGGTCAAGTACGCGGGCTTCAAGCTCTACAGCCTGACGGGCGGCACGGCGACGGGCCCTTCGCCGGATCCCAGCGTCCGGACCGTCCCCTCGCCGCCTCCCAGCGTCCGGACTCCGGCGAGCCCGCGTCCGGTGGCACCCGTCCCCCGCGCCACGCAGGCCCCCGCCGAGGAGCCGTAGCTCCGCTCGCGGGGCCGGTCACTGCCCCCTGTCGGGTGTGGTATCATGGCCAGAGGATGGCCCGGAAGTCGCGTGAGGCGGCGGCCGGGCCATCGCTGGCAGTCGCGGCCTTCCGATGAAGAGAGGCCTGGAGAGGATCGATGGAGCAGCAATTCGAGAGCCTGGTCTCGCGGTACCGCTCGGGCGAGTGGACCTCGCGGAGCAACAGCCTGAGAGCGATCGTCGAGCCGCCCTCGCCGGGGGACATCCAGCGCCTGCCCGAGCGGGGCGACGCCGAGTACCGGGCCCTCGAGGCGCTCGGCCGCGAGGCCATCGAGGCCGGAGCGGTCGGCGCGCTGATCCTCGCGGGCGGCATGGCGACCCGCTTCAACTGGGACCACCCCAAGGGGATCTACCCGATCCTCGACGGGGCGAGCTTCCTGGAGCTCAAGATCCGCTGGATCCGCGAGCACTCGGCCACCATGCCGATCTTCATCATGACGAGCTTCCACACCCACGAGGCGATCAAGGCTCACCTGGAGGAGCACGGCCACTTCGGGGCGGACCCGTCCGGGATCCATCTCTTCCAGCAGTACCGCTTCCGCCGGCTGTCGCCGGACGGCGCTTATTTCTCTTCGCCGGACGGCAGCGAGGACCACGCCGCCCCCGGCCACGGGGATTTCGTCGCGGTCCTCAACCAGACGGGCCTCCTCCAGCGCTTCATGGCCGAGGGCGGGCGCTACCTGCTTTTCTCCAACGTGGACAACCTGGGGGCCTCCATCGAGCCCGCGATCATCGGGTGCCACATCAAGTCGGGCCGCCAGATGACTGTCGAGGTCGCCGCCAAGCTTCCCGGCGACAAGGGCGGGGCGCCGGCCAGGGTGGACGGCCGCATGCAGCTGGTCGAGGGCTTCGCCTTCCCGGCGGACTTCGACCAGGACCGGATCCCGGTCTTCAACACGGCCACCTACGTCTTCACCGCCGAGGCTCTCCGGGGGCCGATCGAGCTGCCCTGGTACGTGGTCGAGAAGAGGGTCAACGGCCAGCCGGTGATCCAGTTCGAGCACCTGGCAGGGGATCTGACCTGCCAGCTCAAGACGGGCTTCGTCGAGATCGATCGTGACGAGCGTTTCATCCCGGTCAAGAGCCAGGGCGAGGTGCCGGCGGCCCAGGAGCTGATCCGCCGCAAACGGAGCGTACCCGCGTAGTCTCGCAGCCGAGCTCTTCGCTAGAATTCACCGATTCTCACTGATGGCATTGCCCCCCGATTCGCCTGGTCGGGGGGCAATGCTGCGTGATCGATGCGATCAAGGTCCGAGGCTTTCAATGAAATTGTGCGAGGGAGGGGTTGAGGGTACGCTTTTGGATCGCCTCAGAACGAGAATGTACGTTTAGTTTTTTAAAGATACGCTTGATGTGAGTACGAAGTGTTTCATCGCCGATGCTGAGCCTCGTCATTATCTCAGGTGTCGGTAGGTGTAGCGAATTAAGCACGCGTTGTTCAGCAGGGGTCAGAAAATTTTGAGGGGGAGCCTCGAAGAGGGCATCGAGCTTGGCAGATAGGCTTGCCAAAACGAGTTCAAGAAAGGCGGCATCGGAGAAAGACCACTCGGAAGGCGAGCGCGAACCGACAAGTTCGAGTTGGCCGCTTGGATATTTTGATAGAGGAATAACGCAAGTCTGGCGGAACCTGCCGTTCAATGAACCACCTGAACATGAGAGTCGAACAGGGCTTGAGTGACATTGCTGAGGAAGCTCGATTTGAACGCTGTCAAGACGGAGCAAATGAAACAACAGCTCTGCTACAAATGTGAGAAGTTGATTTGCTGATGATTTTTCGTTAATTGGCAGAACGATCTGATTTGCAAGCTTTAGCGAACCTGCAATGGAAAGTGATTCAGGGGTTCTCGGTCCAATCATTCCATGTCACCCAAACATCACCATTGAAGAGTTAGATGGTATTTTTCTATTATAGTATAATCAATCGATTATGTTCAAGATTGATAATTTGTTTACTTCATTGTTATTTTGACCGGAGGATTCACTTGAAGAGAAGCAAGATCTTGACAGTTGTCTGTCTCTCGAGCCTCGCTTCGTATTCGCTTGCGACAAAAGCGAATGCCCAGGTGCTTATGGCATTGAAGACGGATGGAACCTCAACGTACCAAATGCGTGGGACTTTTGCCAAAGTGAGGACCACGGTCCCCGTTGGAAATGAACAAAGGACCCTTAATTGGCAAATGGGTCGGAACTATTACTTTATTCAGGTTGGTGGTGGCTCTGTTGGCTTTCAGATGGGCCTGACCGAAGGAATAAACTGGGGATAGTATTTCCGAGAGTACTATTATTCCCAGGTCAATGCTAACCCTGGATATGGCGAATACAAGGTGATTACGGGGACGCCCGGTTCCGGAACCCCTATTGGGTTGCAGATTACCCATGTGGGTGGCGGAAACTGGGTTGGTACGAGCCCCGGTTTTTGTCAATCGCCTGCGATTAATGTCGCGGTTACAGAATTCGATAGAGCGGGCGTATATACCAAGACCGCCGGATCTAAGACAACGGTTGACGATACCTCATACAAAATTTTCGAAGGCTTCTCTTACAACGACTTAATCAAGAGAAATGATCTACCTGCGCCTAATCAGAATCCTGAAAGTAATAACTATGGAAAGGCGAAATACTTTGGAAGCTTGACTGGGAAAGGTCGTTTCGGTCTATTTGTGAATGAGTTTTAGTTGAGGAAGAATTCAATGCACATGAGAAATATCGCTGCTTTAGCTTGTGTTGTTGCGCTTAGTGCTTGCCAGGTGCAAATTGGGACAAATACGACCTAAACTATCAAGCCAGATACGGTTTCTGCGGTAGACCACGTCAGAAAAGTGACCGATTTGTTCGGTGATTCAAGAGTTGAGAATATCAATGTGGTTGATATACTTAATTCTACTGCTGTAGCAAGAACGATTCAGAGCATTGATGCTGAAGATGGAGACAAGGATATTCTCGTCTCACTAAGCGGAGATCTTGAGTGGCCATTCCCCCCTGACGAAGCAAGCGGGAAGGTGACGGGTCGACATGCGGTCGTATTGATCGACAAGGACACTGGATCTATTAAATACGTTAATATGTCGCGAGAGCAACTATAGAGTTGGAAGAGGCCTGGATTCTGGGCCTCTTTGTTGTAAAGAGATGAAGATGAATAGATTATTACTGCTGTTCGTGTTACTCATTTCCGCGTGTGCTTCAGGCAATTCAGACTTGTTTGAAACCTATTTCTACGCGTATGAACTCTCTCCAGAGAATAGAAAAATAGGAACTGATTGCGAGATTAAGTTAAATAACCTGAAAATGGGCAAGTATGAGGCCTATGTCCTGGTCTCTAAGAACGACGCTCAGCAGTTGCATGGAGATAGAAAATTGAACTCCATAAAACTGGATGAATTTTCAATCACTCAGAGTGGCGAAGGAAAGACGATAACGATAAAACTTGGAGGGGAATTTAAGAACGTTGAAGGTTCACCCGTCAAGATCGAGGAAGGTGATGGGGTCGCTCTCCGTCTCTTGTTCCTGGATCAAAAAAAGAAGGGTCTTGATATCATCCTGCTTGGTGATTAAGTAAGTAGGGTCCCAAAAGAGCGCAGGCATTAATAAAATAATACTTCCTACGCTCTGCGTTTTATTATTATCTTGCTGATTAAAAAGTTTACGCCATCTGCAGCGGGACGATCGACTTGACGATCTCGCCGCGCAGGGTGAAGGGCCGCGCCTCGGTCACCTGGACCTTGACGATCTGGCCTTCGAGCGAGGCATCACCCGGGAAGTAGCAGATCTTGTTGCCGCGGGTGCGGCCCTGGAAGACCTCGGGGTTCTTGGAGCTGGGGCCCTCGACCAGGACCTCCTGGACGGTGCCCACCATCCGGCGGTTGCGGCGGTAGGCGACCTCGGCGACCTTCTCGTTGAGGCGCTGCAGGCGATCGGCCTTCACCTCCTCGCCGAGCTGGTCGTCGCGCTTGCCGGCGGGGGTCCACTGGCGGACCGAGTAGCTCGCGGTGTTGTTGGAGTCGAACTCGACCCTGTCCACCACCTCGAGGGTCCCCTGGAAGTCCTCCTCGGTCTCGCCGGGGAAGCCCACGATGAGGTCGCCCGAGATGACGGCGTCGGGGATGTGCTTGCGGATGAGCGCAACTTTTTCAAGGTACTCGGCGACGGTGTAGCCGCGCTTCATCTCGGCGAGCACCCGGTCCGAGCCCGCCTGGATCGGGAAGTGGAAGTACTCCATCACGTTGGGAAGCGCGGCGACGGTCTCGACCAGCTCCTCGGTCATGTCGAGGGGGTGGGAGGTCAGGAAGCGGATGCGCTCGACCCCGGGCACTGCCGAGAGGCGGCGCAAAAGGCCGCCGAGGGTCGTCTTCTCGTCGCCTTGAAGCTCCATGCCGTAGCGATCGACCGTCTGCCCGAGGAGGGTGAACTCCTTGAAGCCCTCGTCAACCAGCTCGCGGACCTCTTTCTCGATGGCCTCGGGCTTGCGGCTCTGGTAGGGGCCGCGGGTGTAGGGCACGATGCAGTAGGTGCAGAAGTAGCTGCAGCCGTGGATGATGGGCACCCAGGCGTGGAACTTGCCCTCGCGCACGGTGGGCAGGTCGTCCGGGATGGGGGCCTTGAGGTTGCCGATCCGGGTGATGGGGCCCTTGATCCGGGCCTCCTCGAGCAGCTCGGGCAGCTCGTGGTAGTTGTGGGTGCCGACCACCACGTCCACCAGGGGCACGCGCTCGCGGATCCGGTCCTTCTCCTGCTGGGCGACGCAGCCCATGACGGCGATCTGGACGTCGGGGTTGGCCTTCTTGCGGTCCTTCCAGACGCCGAGGAGGCTGAAGAGCTTGTCCTCGGCCTTCTCGCGGATCGAGCAGGTGTTGACGACGAGCAGGTCCGCCTCGGTCTCCTCGTCGGTCAGCCGGTAGCCCTCGGCGGCGAGCATGCCGATCACCTTCTCGGAGTCGGACATGTTCATCTGGCAGCCGTGGGTCTTGATGTAGACGCGCTTGGTCGCGGTCGTTTCCTGGGCGTCGGCGGGGGTCATGGCGGCGCTATCCTCTCGAAGCTTGGGTCTGCGCTTCTGATTGTAGCATGGTCGCCACCGACCCCCATTTCAGCATCAGGCCTCGGCTTCGACACCCATGAGGCGCGCGATGGCACCCTGGTAGGGGGGCCTCAGGATGCCGCGCTCGGTGATGATCCCGCGGATCAAGGAGCCCGGGGTGACGTCGAAGCTGGGGTTTTCGACCTTCACCCCCTCGGGGGCGATGCGGTGGCCGTCGATCTCGGTGACCTCGCGCGGGTCGCGGTCCTCGATGGGGATCTGCTCGCCGGTGGCGGTCGAGGGGTCGATGGTCGAGGTGGGGGCCGCGATGTAGAAGGGGATGCCGTGGGCATGGGCGAGCACCGCGAGGCCGTAGGTGCCGATCTTGTTGGCGGTGTCGCCGTTGGCGGCGATGCGGTCGGCGCCGGTGATGACGAGATCCACTCTCCCGCGCTGCATGAAGTGGGCCGCCATGTTGTCGGTGATGAGGGTGAAGGGGATCCCGAGCCGCGAAAGCTCCCAGGCGTTGAGCCGGGCGCCCTGGAGGCGCGGCCGCGTCTCGTCGACCCAGACGTGCAGTTGCTTGCCCGCTTCGTGGGCGGTGCGGATCACCCCGAGCGCCGTCCCGTAGTCGACCGTGGCCAGGGCACCGGTCGAGCAGTGGGTCAGCACGTTCATGCCGTCGTGGATGAGCTCGGCGCCGTGCTGGCCGATGGCCTGGTTGATCGCCTCGTCCTCCCGGGCCATCACCTGGGCCTCGAGCACCAGGTAGTTGACGAGGTCGTTGACCCCGATGTGGAGCTTCTCCTCGGCGGCAAGGAGCATCCGATCGAGCGCCCAGCCGAGATTGACCGCGGTGGGGCGGGTGGCGCGCAGCTCGCGTGCTGCTCCCTGGATCGCGGCGAGGAGGGCCGTGGTGTCCGGGGCCTTGGCGGCCTGGGCCGCCAGCGCGATCCCCATGGCGGCGGCCACCCCGATGGCGGGGGCTCCGCGGACCTGCATGGAGGTGATCGCGTGCGCCACGTCCTGGTAGGTCTTGCAGGTGACGATCGCGGTCTGGGCGGGCAGGCGGGTCTGGTCGATCAGCTCGACGGCACCACGGTTCCACTGGACGGTCTTCACGGGGGGCTCCTCTCGAAGGGGACAACCATCCTATCTTACACGCCAAAAGGCCCCCCGGACGGATCCGGGGGGCCAAGGGATATTGCTCTTTAGGGGTAGAGGCCCCGCAGGTCGAGGGCGGCGGCGACGCGGCCGACGCCGATCGAGTAGGCGCCCATGCGGAAGGTGAGGTCGCGGGTCTGGACCAGGTTCGCGACCTGGCCGAAGGCGCGGACCATGATCTCCTTGAGCTTGGCGTTGACCTCGTCCTCGGTCCAGAAGAGCATGCTCATGCCCTGGACCCACTCGAAGTAGCTCACGACCACGCCGCCGGCGTTGGCCAGGATGTCGGGGACGACCGTGATGCCCTTCTTCTCGAGGATGGCATCCGCCGCGGGGGTGATGGGGCCGTTGGCGGCCTCGACGATGAACTCGGCCTTGACCTTCTCGGCGTTCTTCTCGGTGATGACCGCCTCGAGCGCCGCCGGGATCAGCACGTTCACGTCGAGCAGGAGCAGTTCGTCGTTGCTGATGGGCTGGGCATCGGGGTAGCCGCCGAGGTTGCCGTTGACCTTGACGTACTTCATCATCGCGGGGATGTCGAGGCCGGCGGGGTTGTAGTAGCCGCCGGTGACGTCCGAGACCGCGAGGACCTTGGCGCCCTGCTGGTCGGCGAGCATGGCCGCGATCGAGCCGACGTTGCCGAAGCCCTGGACGGCGATGGTGGTGCCCTTGAGGGTGCGGCCCTTGAGGCGCAGCAGCTCGTTGGTGATGGTGATGACGCCGCGGCCGGTGGCCTCGAAGCGGCCAAGGCTACCGCCGATGGCGATGGGCTTGCCCGTCACGACCCCGGGGGCCGCATAGCCCTTGTTGACGCTCCAGGTGTCCATGATCCAGGCCATCTCGCGGGGGCTGGTGTTGACGTCGGGAGCGGGGATGTCCTTCTGGGGATCGAAGACCAGCACCATGTCGGCCGCGAAGCGGCGGGTCAGGCGCTCGAGCTCGCCCAGCGAGAGCGACTTGGGGTCCACCGTCACGCCGCCCTTGGCGCCGCCGTAGGGCAGGCCGACCAGCGAGCACTTCCAGCTCATGAGCATCGCCAGCGCGGTGACCTCGTCGATGTCGACCGAGGGATGGAAGCGCAGGCCGCCCTTGTAGGGCCCGAGCGCGTTGTTGTGCTGGACGCGGTAGCCGGCGAACATCTTGGTGGAGCCGTCGTCCATGCGCACGGGGCTGTTGACCTGGACGACCCGGTCCGGGTAGGCCAGCCGTTCGTGCAGGCCCGCATCGAGCCCGAGGATGTCGATGCACTTGGTGAGCTGCATCCGCGCCGAGGTGAGCGGCGACGTGTGGGTGGGTTCAGTCACGATCATCGTTGAACGTCCTATGAAAGCGCGGGCGAGCCCAGCGCGGGGGAACGGTCTAGGGGAAGAGGGTGGCGCGGGGCGTGACGCGGTCTCCGGGCCAAAGTTGCCGCCATTCTAAACAATGCCTTCTTGACTGTCAATTGAGGTGGTAGCGGGCTTCTCAGCCGCGTACGAGGGGCCGGTCGAGAGGAAGCGCCCGGAGCGCACGTCCTCGGCATAAGCGGCGATCGCCCGGGTGAGCGACTCGTGCAGGTTGGCGTAGCGGCGAGCGTGCTTGGGCAGGTGATCCACGTGGAGGCCGACCAGGTCGTGCAGCACCTGGATCTGGCCATCGCACCCCTCGCCCGCGCCGATCCCGATGGTCGGGATGGAGAGGGCTTCGGTGACCCGGCGCGCCACCTCGTCGGGCACCAGCTCCAGGACCAGCATGGACGCGCCGGCCGCCTCCACCGCGAGGGCCTGGGCCATGAGCGCCTCGGCGGCCTCGGGGGTCTTGCCCTGGATCTTGAAACCGCCGAGCTGGTGAAGGTGCTGGGGGGTGAAGCCCAGGTGAGCGACCACCGGGACGCCGTGAGCGACCAGCGAGCGGATGGCCTCGAGCTGGGGAGGGTGCCCGCCCTCGAGCTTGATCGCCTGGACCATTGCCTCTTTGAGGAAGCGGCCGCCGTTGCGGACGGCCTCATCGAGGCTGGCGTCCGCCATGAAGGGCATGTCGGCCACGACGAAGGCGCGGTGCGTGCCCCTGGCCACCGCGCGCGCGTGGTGGATCATCTCGTCCATGGTGACCGAGAGGGTGTTGGGATGGCCCAGCACGACCGGGCCGAGGCTGTCGCCGACCAGGATGAGGTCCACTCCCGACTGGTCCACGGCCATGGCCATGGCGTAGTCGTAGGCCGTCAGGGCGACGATGGGCTCGCGCTGGTCCTTCTTGCGGCGCAGGGATGCGATCGTGTGACGCTTGATGAGCAAGGGGATGTCCTCCGAGCAGGCCCAGTGCCGCTCTGATTCTCGCCCCATTCTACCACGCGGCAAAGCGTCTGGCGCTCTAGCCCCGCTGGATGGCGAGCAGCTGGACGCGGCCGTTTCCGCGATCGGTGACGTAGAGGGTGTCGTCGGGGCCGATGGCCAGGCCCTCGGGGCCGTTGAACTCGCCGGGGCCCGTCCCCTTGTTGCCGAAGGAGAGGACGAACTGGCCCTCGGGGTCGAAGACCTGGATCCGGTGGTTGAGGGTGTCGGCGACGTACCAGTTGCCGAAGCGATCGAGGGTGATCTCGCGCGGGATGGAGAACTCGCCCGGGCCGTTGCCGCGCCGGCCGACCGTCTTGACCAGCTCGCCGCGCGAGCCGAAGACCTGGATGCAGGAGGTGCCGAAGTCGAGGACCAGGATGTTGCCGCGGTGGTCGAGGGCGAGGCCCCCGGGCGACTGCAGGCCGCGCTCGCGGCCCAACACGCCGATCTGCTTCTCGTTGGCGTCGAACACCAGCACCCGGTGGTTGTTGGGCTCGGAGAGGAGCAGGTGGCCGTTGGGGGCGATGAACAGGCGACCCGGAACCGAGGGGCTCTCCTCGCTGGTTCGCTCGCGCTTCCAGACGTTGAGCTGCCGGCCGGCGGAGTCGAGCTTGTAGATCCGGTAGTCCATGTCGTCGGTGACGTAGAGGATCCCCTGCGGGCTGAGGGCGAGCGCGCGGGGGAAGCGGAAGGTCTCCTGCATCTGCTGGGGCCGGATCGCCCGGAGGAAGCGTCGCTCCTCGTCGAAGACCTGGATGCGGCCGTTGTCGGTGTCGGCGACCAGGAGGTGCCGGGAGGCGTCGAACACTATCCCGCGCGGCTGCTGGAACTCGCCCTGCCCCACGCCGGGCTTGCCGATCGCGCCCTTCACCGAGAGGCCGGTCACGTGGCGAAGCAGCGGCGAGGCCATGCGATCCGGGGCGTTCACGGGCCTGGCGACGGGGCGTGGCTCGGTGCCGGGGAGGGGCCCCGCGAGCGTGGTCTGCGGGAGGGCGCCGGTGCCGCGCGCGGGCATCACGGGGATGCCCGGGCGAACCCCGCCGGCGGCCGGCGGCATGGCGGGGATCCCGCGCGCCGGGGCGCTCTCCTGGGGGGCGGCAGGCTCCGGAGGGCGGCTCGCGGCGCCCGGGATGGAGTAGGTCAAGGGGGCGGTACCCGCGCGGCCGCAGTTGGCGCACACCCTCGCCCCGCCCGTCATCGGGGCCTGGCAGTGGCGGCAGCTGGGGGGGGCGAAGGCGGTCGGTTCCGCGGCTTGCTCGATGATCCTGGGGGGGGCGGGCTTCTCGGCCTCGCGCAGGGCGGCCGAGAGGGCATGCCCCATCTCGGCCGCGCGGTTGTAGCGCTCCTCGGGGGTCTTCTTGAGGGCGCGCAGCACGACGGCCTCGAGCTTGGGGGGGACCTGGGCGTTGATCTCGCTCGGCGGGGTGGGCGCCGCGTTCATGATGTTGAGGATCGTCCCGCCAAGGTTGCCCGCGTCGAAGGGGGTCTTGAAGGTGAGCATCTCGTAGATGAGCGCCCCCAGCGAGAACAGGTCGCTGCGGCCGTCCACCAG
Organism: Pantanalinema sp.; assembly: GCA_036704125.1. Lineage (NCBI taxonomy): Bacteria > Bacillati > Cyanobacteriota > Cyanophyceae > Leptolyngbyales > Leptolyngbyaceae > Pantanalinema > Pantanalinema sp. The sequence continues at coordinate 18,341 of DATNQI010000033.1, forward strand.
GCGCGAGTCGCAGAGCTGCTCCGGCGAGATGTAGGCGATGGTGCCCAGGGTGGTGCCGGTGGTGGTCATTGAGGGCAGGTCGCTCTTGACCCGCGCCACGCCGAAGTCCGTGAGCTTCACCGCCCCGGTGTCGGCGAGCATGATGTTGTCGGGCTTGATGTCTCGGTGGACCACGCCCGCCTGGTGGGCGTAGTCGAGGGCCGCGCAGATCTGGACCGAGATGTCCACCACCTGCTTGATCGAGAAGCTCTTCTTCTGCTCCAGGAAGTCGCCGAGGCTCTTTCCCTCGAGCAGCTCCATGGCCATGTAGTGGCGATCGCCGTCCTGGCCGTAGTCGTAGACCGTGACGATGTTGGGGTGGCTCATGCGGGCGGCGGCCATCGCCTCTCGCCTGAAGCGCTCGACCGTGTCCAGCCGCTCGACCTCGGGCAGGGCGTTGGAGAGCAGCAGCTCCTTGACGGCGACCGTGCGCCCGAGCCGGGTGTCGGTCGCCTTGTAGACGACGCCCATCCCCCCCCGGCCGAGTTCGGAGAGGATTTCGTAGTTGCCGAGCCGATCCGACATGACGGTTGATTCGCGGTCGAGCCGGCGCTAGCCGGCGTTGCGGAGCAGGATGACGGTGATGTTGTCGTGCCCGCCTCGCTCGTTGGCCAGGGCTACCAGCCGCTCGCAGGCGACCTGCAGGTCCGGGGCGTCGTTGGCGATGGCGAGCATCTCCTCGTCGGCGACCAGGCCCGAGAGGCCGTCGCTGCACAGCAAGAGGCGGTCGCCCGGGTTCCAGTCGACGACCAGGGTGTCGGCCTCGATCTCCATCTGCATGCCCAGGCACTTGGTGATGACGTTCCGGTAGGGGTGGCGCTGGGCCTCCTGCGGGGTGATGGCGCGGGCCCGCAGCAGCTGGGCGACGACCGAGTGGTCCTCGGTGATCTGGGCGATGGCGTCCCGGGTCAGGAGGTAGGCGCGGCTGTCGCCGATGTGGCCCAGGTAGACTGCGGCTTCGCAGGTGACGGCGACGACGGCGGTGGTGCCCATCCCGCGCATCGAGGCGTCCTGGAGCGAGGCGTTGACGATGACGCGGTTGGCCTCCTGGATGGCGGCCTGGATCACCCGGGGCAGGTCGCCGTCGGGGGCCTGGTCGATGGCCTCGCCGGTGAGAAGGGTGCTGAGGGTCTCGACGGCACACAAGGAGGCCTTCTCGCCCGCCAGGTGGCCGCCCATCCCGTCCGCCACCACGTACAGGCCGCGCGCCGGGTCCGCCGTCAGGCAATCCTGGTTGATCTCGCGGACCTTCCCCACGTCGGTGAGCGAGCCGGCAACGAGGCCGGTGGCCCGCTGGTAGCTGGCGGGCTTGGGGTCACGGGGCGCCGTGGTTTCTTCGTTTGTCGTCGTCACGAATCTCGCCTTTAGCCGTAGTGGGGACGGGCACGCAGGGCGTTCAGCACCTGATCCTGGGTGGCGAAGCCCCCTTCGAGCAACACCTGGACGAGCGGCACCTGCTGCTCGTATTGGGCCTGGACGGCCTGGGTCAGCTGCTCTTCGGTCAGGACCCCTGCTTCCACCAGTAACATTCCCAGCGGCGGCTGGTTGCTAACCGGCTGCGGAGCGAGCAGCTCCTGAGGGACCTCGAAGCCGTAGCTGGTCTGGAACGGGTCGAAGCTGAAGGCGTTGAAGTCGTCGCTCAAGCTCTACTCCTCCTCGGTGCCATCGACGTCGCCCTCGGCCTCGGCGACCACCAGGGCGGCGCCCACCACCCGGTCGTTCTCGTCCATGCGCTGGAGGCGGACCCCCTGGGTCATGCGACCCAGGCGCGGGACGGTGGCGACCTTCTGGCGGATGACGATGCCGTGGGTCGTGACGATGACGATCTCCTGGTCCTCGTCGGCGAGCATGATGCTCGCGACCTTGCCGTTGCGGTTGGCGTTGAGCTTCATGTTGATGATGCCCAGGCCCCCGCGGCCCTGCTGGCGGTACTCGGCAAGCGACGTGCGCTTGCCGTACCCGTCGGTGGTGACCGAGAGCAGGTCGCCGACGGCCTTGCCGAGGGTCATGCCGATGACCGCGTCTCCCTCGCGCATGGTGATGGCGCGCACGCCACGGGCGGTGCGGCCCAGGGGCCGCAGCTCCTCGTTCTCGGCGAAGTGGATGGCCATGCCCTCCCGGGTGCCGATGATGATCGACTGGTCGCCGTCGGTGCGGCAGACCCAGCCGAGGCTGTCGCCGTCGTCCAGGGCGATGGCGATGATGCCCGAGCGGCGGATGCTCGAGAAGGCGGTGAGGTCCGTCTTCTTGATGACGCCGCCCCGGGTCAGCATGACCAGGTAGTCGCCCTCGGTGAACTCGGGGACGGGCACCACCGCGGTGATCGTCTCCTCGGGGCCCAGGGGCAGGAGGTTGACGATGTTGGTGCCCTTGGCCTGGCGACTGGCCTCGGGGATCTCGTAGGCCTTGAGGCTGTAGGCGATGCCCCGGTTGGAGAAGAAGACCACGTTGGCGTGGGCGTTGGTGACGAAGAAGTGGCGGATGAAGTCGTCCTCGCGGGTCTGCATGCCCGCGATGCCGCGGCCGCCGCGACGCTGCTTCTCGAAGGTGTCGGTGGACAGGCGCTTGATGTAGCCCTGGTCGGTGATGAAGATGGCCATGGGCTCGTCGGGGATCAGATCCTCCTGGCGGATCTCGCCGGGATCGTGCATGAGCTTGCTGCGGCGATCGTCGCCGTAGCGGTCCTTGACCGCCAGAAGCTCGGTCTTGATGATCGCCATGACCTTGGCGCGGTCGGCCAGGATCCCGAACAGCTCCTCGAGGTGGGCGCGCAGGTCCCGGTCCTCGTTCTCGAGCTTGTTGGACTCGAGAGCGGTCAGGCGGCGCAGCTGCATCTCGAGGATGGCGTTGGCCTGGATCTCGCTGAGCGCGAAGGTGGTCATCAGGCCGGTGCGGGCGGCCTCGGTGTTGTCGGCGCCGCGGATCAGGGTCACGATGGCGTCGATGTTGCGCTGGGCGACGAGCAGGCCCTCCACGATGTGGAGGCGCGCCTGGGCCTTCTTCTTCTGGTACTCGGTGCGGCGGATGACGACCTCGGCCCGGTGGTCGAGGTAGTGACCGAGGATCTCGTGAAGGCGCAGGACCTTGGGCTGGCCGTTGACCAGGGCGAGCATGATGACGCCGAAGGTGGTCTGGAGCTGGGTCTGCTTGTAGAGGTGGTTGAGCACCACCTGGGGGTTGGCGTCGCGCTTGAGCTCGATCACGACCCGGATGCCGCGGCGATCGCTCTCGTTGCGCAGATCCGAGATGCCGTCGAGCTTCTTGTCCTTGATCAGGTCGGCGATCTTCTCGATCAGGGGATCGGGGCCGACCTGGTAGGGCAGCTCGGTGATGATGATCGCGTTCTTGTTGTTCTTGATGGGCTCGATGTCGGTGACCGCGCGCAGGGTGATCGAGCCGCGGCCGGTGGTGTAGGCCTCGTGGATGCCCTTCTCGCCCAGGATGATGGCGCCGGTCGGGAAGTCGGGGCCCTTGACGTACTGGATCAGGTCGCCCGAGGTGAGGCTCGGCTCGTCGATCATGGCGATCAGGCCGTTGACGACCTCGCCCAGGTTGTGGGGGGGGATGTTGGTGGCCATGCCGACCGCGATGCCGGCCGAGCCGTTGACCAGCAGGTTCGGGATGCGCGAGGGGAGGACGACGGGCTCCTCGGTGGTGCCGTCGTAGTTGGGGTTGAAGTTGACCGTCTCGGAGTCGATGTCGGCGAGCATCTCGCTCGAGATGCGGCTGAGGCGGGCCTCGGTGTAGCGGTAGGCCGCCGCGGGGTCGCCGTCGACCGAGCCGAAGTTGCCGTGGCCGTCGATCAGCATGTAGCGCAGCGAGAAGTCCTGCGCCAGGCGCACCATCGCGTCGTAGACCGAGGCGTCGCCGTGGGGGTGGTACTTGCCGAGCACGTCGCCGACCACGGTCGCCGACTTGCGGTGCTTGCGCTCGGCGGTGAGGTTGTTCTCGTGCATGGAGAACAGGATGCGGCGGTGCACCGGCTTGAGGCCGTCGCGGACGTCCGGGAGCGCGCGCCCGACGATGACGCTCATGGCGTAGTCGAGGTAGGACTCCTTCATCTCGTCGCGCAGCGAGCGCGGAAGGATCCGTTCGGGGGTTTGCGGGGTATCGGACACGGAGGCCTCCATCCAGGGACGATCGAAATATGGCCGGAAAGACCTTGATTGTACCATGGATGGGGGGCGATAGGGGCGCGGTACGGGCCCGAGCGCCCTCGGGCGGCCGCGATCGCGGCCCCGCCTCGCTGCGGGCGTTCTATTTTTTGCTTAACCTGTTGACAATGGTGTCTCGTCTCTGGTATTAATTGTTTCACGGACGGCGCGGTGCGCTGCCGACACGTACCCGGTTCGTTCAATGGTAGGACAGCAGTTTCTGGCACTGCTTATCGAGGTTCGAATCCTTGACCGGGTGCCTACACCGCCCCTCTGGCCGATGGCCCGGGGGGCGGTTTCTCGTTATGGGGAGGCAGTCATGGAGAACCTGATCCTGCTCGGCTTCATGGGGGCGGGCAAGTCCACGGTCGGTGCGATCATCGCCGATCGCCTGGGCTGGGACTTCGTGGACCTGGACGAGGCGATTTCGCGCGAGGCGGGGCGCTCCGTCGCCGAGCTCTTCGAGACCGAGGGAGAGCACGGCTTTCGCGCCCGCGAGAAGGAAGCCCTCGCCCGGGCCTGCGCGCGATCGCACCAGGTGATCGCCCCGGGAGGCGGAGCGGTGCTCGATCCCGACAACGTGCGCCTGATGGCGGCCGCCGGCACCGTCGTGGTGCTGCACGCCCCCCCCGAGAAGCTGTGGCGCCGGGTGCAGGGAACCGACCGGCCGCTCGCGCAGGACCGCGAGGGCTTCTTGCGGCGCTACCGGGAGCGCGAGGCGCGCTACGCCGCCTTCCCGATCCGCATCTCCACCTCGTTCGGCCATCCGGGCCTTGCGGCCGACGCCATCCTCTCGCGCTGCTTCGGGCCCTCGCGCACGGTAAGGGTTGCGCTCGGCGCGCGCTCTTACGAGGTCTCGATCGAACCCAACGCCCTGGCGAGCCTCGGGGAGCGGATGGGGCGCGTCCTCAAGCCGGGCCCCTGCATGGTGGTGACCAACCCGACGGTTCAGCGCCTCTACGGTGAGGCCGCCAAGCGCGCCCTGGAGGCCGCCGGCTGGGAGCCCGTCTTCGGGGTGGTGCCCGACTCGGAGGGGGCCAAGTCTCTGAAGGAGGCCGAGCGCCTCTACGACCTGGCCGTCGAGCGCCGCCTCGAGCGCCAGAGCCCCGTGGTGGCGCTGGGCGGAGGGGTGGTGGGGGATCTCGCCGGCTTCGTGGCGGCCACCTACCAGCGCGGGGTGCCCCTGGTCCAGGTGCCCACGACCCTGCTCTCCCAGATCGACTCGTCGGTGGGCGGCAAGGTCGCCGTCAACCACCCCCGGGGCAAGAACCTCATCGGGGCCTTCCACCAGCCCGCCCTGGTGGTGGCGGATCCCCTGGTCCTTCACAGCCTGAGCGACCGCGAGTGGCGCGCCGGGCTCGCCGAGCTCGTCAAGTACGGGGTCATCCTCGACGCGCCCTTCTTCGACCGGCTCGCGGCCGACCTGCCGCTGTTGCAGGAGCGGACCCTCTCGGCCTTGGTGCCCGCGATCGCCAGGGCCTGCGAGCTCAAGGCGCAGGTGGTGGCCGAGGACGAGCGCGAGGGCGGCCTGCGGGCCATCCTCAACTTCGGCCACACCGTGGGGCATGCGATCGAGGCCGTCACGCGCTACCGCAGCTTTTTACACGGCGAGGCGGTGGCCATCGGCATGGTCGCGGCCGGGGCCATCGCCCGTGAGCTCGGCATGTGGGCCGCCTCCGAGCACGAACGCCTCGTCGCGTGGCTGAAGGAGGCGGGCCTTCCGGTGGAGATCAGGAACCTTCCCGTTCGCGCCCTGATGGAGGCCATGGCCCACGACAAGAAGGTCCAGGACGGGCGCCTGCATTTCGTGCTGAGCGAGGCCATCGGGCGCGTCACGCTGCGCTCGGACGTGCCCGGCGGGGTGGTCGAGAAGGTGCTGCGCGACCTGGGAGCGAACTGATTTTGAGGCTTCAGGCCGACGCCCCCGGTTCCTCACGGAAGCGGGGGCGTCGGCACGTGACCGGGCCTACTCCTGGACATCCTTGGCGCCCCGGCTGCGGCGCCCGATGGTGGAGTAGTAGTCCACCCCGCGGGTCTGCTTGAGGGTCTGGCCTCCCTTGCGACCGATCTCGGCGTAGTGCGCCTCGCCGTGCCGCTGGTAGGTGGAGGATCCACCCTTGCGGCCGATCTGGGCGAAGAACTCGCTGCCGCGCTCGGCCTTGACGGCCAGGCCGCCGCGACGTCCGGCTTCGACCTGACGGGGATCGCCCTTCTTGGGGCCTGGTTTCTTGCCTGCCATTGGTGTACCTCCTTCGAACGGGTTGGTCGGTCTTGCGCGTAAGGCGCTTACACTCTATTGACAGCCAGCTTAGCCGAAATGTTCCAGGCAAGTTGGCCTTTTTCCTTTTGTTCAAGTTACGACGATGTGTCGCTTGCGGATCCCGAGGGGCCTCCTTGTGGCGTTCGCGGCGCGAGGCTACCATGGAGGGCGCACGCGCGACGCGAGGAGGACGGAATGGACGAGTTGACGCACTTCGACGCCCAGGGCCGCGCCAGGATGGTGGACGTGGGGGACAAGGCCCCGACCGAGCGGGTGGCGCTGGCCGCCGGCACGGTCCGCATGCGGGACGAGACGCTCGATCGCATTGTCCAGGGCACCGTGGCCAAGGGGGACGTGCTCGCCGTCGCGCGGGTGGCGGCCATCATGGGCACCAAGCGCACGGCGGAAATCATCCCCATGTGTCACCCGCTCTCGATCTCGGGGGTGGAGGTCGATCTGGAGCCCGCGCGCGATCCCGCCCGGGTGGAGATCCGGGTGAAGGTCAGGGTCGAGGGGCGAACCGGGGTCGAGATGGAGGCCCTGACCGGGGTGATGGCCGCCGCCCTGACCCTCTACGACATGGCCAAGGCCATCGACCGCGACATGACGATCGATCGGGTGCGCCTGCTCTCCAAGGCGGGCGGCCGCAGCGGCGACTGGAGCCGGAGCTAGTCCGAAAGCAAGAGGGCCTCGAACGCCTCGCCCGCTTGCGCGCCGTCTCGCTCGGCCGGGATGACGAGCAGGGCGTTCGCCCGGGCCATGGAGGTCATCATCCCCGAGCTCTGGGACCCGGTCAGCCGCGCGCGATAGCCGTCGGGGCCGCTTTCGATCACGGCGCGCAGGAAGGCGGTCTTGCCCGCGGGCTTGCGGATGGCCTCGTCGAGCTTCGCACGCACCCGCCGCCCCTCCAGGTCGCGGTGCCCCATCATCTTGCGCAAGGCCGGCCGCACGTAGCAGGTGAAACAAACGAGGGCCGAGGCAGGGTTGCCCGGCAGCCCGAAGACCGGCTTGCCCGCCAGGGTGGCGAAGGTGAAGGGCTTTCCGGGTTGCTGGGCCACCCGGTCGAAGTGCACGGTGCCCATGGCGGCGAGGACCTCCGAGACGTGATCGAAGCGCCCCATGGAGACTCCCCCCGAGGTGATCAGGGCGTCGCAGGCGAGCGCCTCCTCGACCATGCGGCGGGTCTCTTCCCGGTCGTCGCGCGCCACCCCCACGGGGACCGGCACCGCTCCGGCCTCCATGACCATCCCCGCGAGGGAAATGGCGTTGCTCGCGTAGATCTGGCCGGGGCCGAGCGGCTCGCCGGGCTGCACCAGCTCGTCGCCGGTGGTGAGGATGGCGACCCGCGGGGCGCGGTGGGTCGGCACGTGGGATCGCCCGACTCCCGCGAGGAGTCCAAGGCGCGCGGCGTTCAGCGCGGTGCCCGCCTCGAGAACCAGGGCGCCTGGGGCGAGGTCCTCGCCGGCGCGGCGCACGCTCTGGCCCGGCCGGCACGGCCTGGCGAACCTGACTTGGCCATTCTCCTCGCGGGTTTCCTCGACCATGACCACCGCGTCGGCGCCGGGCGGCAGGATCGCTCCTGTCATGATGCGGCAGGCCTCGCCGGGGCCCACCGTCGGGGGCTCGCCGCACCCCGCCGCCACCTCGCCGACGACCGGCAGCCAGACGGGGTTGGCTTCCGAGGCGGGGGCAAGATCCGCCGCGCGGACCGCGTAGCCGTCCATCGAGGAGTTGTCGAAGGGCGGGTGCGCCGTCGCGGCGCGGACGTCCTCGGCGAGGGCCCGCCCCAGGGCCGCGAGCAGCGGGGTCGGCTCGGTCGGGGTCGGCCCGACGGCCTCGAGGATCAAGCTGCGTGCTGCTTCGACCGGGATCATGGGGCCTCCTTCGCTGTGCCTTACTGGGTGTATGATAGAGCATCCGCCGTTTCCGGGGTATCCGCCGCCCGACGTTCGAGGAGTCGTCTCATCCGTGCATCACTCTGAAGTCGACGGGGCCTTGAGCCGCGAGGAGCAGGAGCGCTACAGCCGCCACCTGGCGCTGGGCGAGGTCGGCGTGCGCGGGCAGGAACTGCTCAAAGAGGCCAAGGTCGCCGTGATCGGGGCAGGCGGGCTGGGCTCGCCCATCGCCGCCTACCTGGCCGCTGCGGGGGTGGGCACCATCGGGCTGGTGGACTTCGACGAGGTCTCGCTCTCCAACCTGCAGCGCCAGATCCTCTACGACACGGCCGGGGTGGGACGCCCCAAGGTCCACCAGGCCAAGGCCCGGCTACAGGCCATGAACCCGCACGTCCGCGTGGTCCCGCACGAGACGGCCCTGAGTGGTGAGAACGCCATGGAGCTGCTGGCAGGCTACGACTGGGTGGCGGATGCCACCGACGACTTCGGGACGCGCTACCTGCTCAACGACGCCTGCCGCCTGCTCGGCAAGCCCCTGGTCCACGCGAGCCTCCACCGGTTCGAGGGGCAGGTGACGGTCTTTGCCCCGGGCGGGCCGTGTTACCGCTGCCTGTACCCCGTCCCGCCGGCGGTCGCCATGCGCTGCTCGGATGCCGGGGTGCTCGGTGCGTTGCCGGGGATCCTGGGCGCGATCCAGGCCGGCGAGATCCTCAAGCTCATCCTCGGCATCGGCGTGCCCCTCGTCGGGCGCCTGCTGCTGGTGGACGGGCTCGGGACGCGCTTCGACGAGGTGGCGCTCGAGGCCGATCCCGGCTGCGCCCTGTGCGGCGAGCGCCCCACCCTCAGCGCCGTGAGCGACACCGAGGAGCGACGCTTCCCCGAGTGGGAGATCTCCCCGCGGGAGGTGGACGAGGTCCTGGGGCGGGCCCTGGTCATCGACGTCCGGGAGAGCCTCGCGGCGCTGCCCATGCTGCCGGGAGCGCGGCATGTGCCCTTCGCCAGGCTCGGCGAGGCGCTTCCTGAGGTGCCGAGCGATCGCCCGGTGGTGGTGTGCTGCACGAGCGGCGAGCTGAGCCTGAAGGCGGTGGCCCTGCTGCGGGGCGCCGGATGCGAGCAGGCGGTGAGCCTCGAAGGAGGGCTGCTGGCCTACTTCCGCCAAAGGGCCTAGGGGGTGCCGAGCAGCGCGAGGGCCTGGGCGTAGTCCTCGGGGTGGTTGAGGTTCCAGAAGCTGCGCAGCTCGGGATCGTGCGCCCGGAGGGCCTCGGGCGGGATCTCCCGGTACCTGACGTCGTCGATCAGGCCGCAGACGCGGCAGTCGCCGGCCCCCAGGCGCTCGCGCAGCACCGGCAGCAGGCGCCGCGAGTAGATCGCAAGCAGCGGCTCGCGGCCGCGCGGGGTACACGGCGCGATCACGTCGGCGTCGTCCGGCTCGGAGGCCAGGGCGCGAAGCAGCGCGGGTTCGAGGAAAGGCATGTCGCAGGCCACCAAGAGGACGCGATCCGCCTCGATGGCCTCGAAGGCGCTCGCCAGGCCCTCGAGCGGGCCGTTACCCGGGTGGCGATCGCCGATGCAGAAGGCTCCGGCAACGGGAAAGTCCGGCTGATTGGTGACGACCACGACCCGGGGGAAGACGCGACCCAGGGTGTTGTAAACCCGCGCGGCGAGGGGCTCGTCCCCGAAGGGCAGGCGCGACTTGTCCCGGCCCATTCGCTGGCTCTTCCCCCCCGCGAGCAACACGGCGACTTCGATCATGCGCATCTCCTGACTGTGCGAACCCTTAGCGATCCTTGACCATGGTAAGCGCCTCGGGGCAAAAGGCAAGCCGCTTCGACATTGTAAAACGCCGCGACCACGCGCTATGATGCTGGGCAAGGAGGGGGTCGTGCGCTTCAAAATCAGGCTCTTTGCCATGTTGAGGGAGGCCCAGGGGGCCGAACACGTCGCCCTGGACCTCGAGGAAGGGGCGACCATCGGGGCCGTGCGCCGGGCGATTGCGGAGGGCTTCCCCGCCCTGGCCGTGCACCTTCCGAGCGCGCGCTTTTCCGCTTCCTGTCGCTTCGTGGGCGACGACCACGTGCCGGCCGAAGGCGAGGAGCTTGCCCTCATCCCGCCGGTCAGCGGGGGGTGAGCCCATGCTCCTCGTGACGCCGGAAGCCATCGACCCCGCGGCGCTGGAGCGCCTGCTTTCCCATCCGGCCGCCGGCGGGGTGGTCACCTTCTCGGGGGTGGTCCGCGACCACAACGAGGGCCGGGAGGTCCTCTTCCTCGAGTACGAGGCCTATCCCGAGATGGCCACCTCGCAGCTCCAGGACATCCACCGGCGACTCGCCGAGCGCTGGCGGGTCGAGCGGGTCGTCATGGTTCACCGCACGGGCCGCCTGGCCATCGGCGAGGTGGCCGTGTTCGTGGGGGTCGCCGCCGCGCACCGGGCCGAGGCCTTCGACGCCTGCCGTTTCGGGATCGACACCATCAAGCGCGAGCTGCCGATCTGGAAGAAAGAGCACTTCGTCGGCGGCGAGGTCTGGGTCGAGGGCTGCTGCGGTTGAAACGGGCGCTTCCGCTTCTTTTGCTAGCCCTGCTGGCCCCGCCCGCTTCGGCCGCGGACCTCACGGTCGCCGCCGCCCCCAGCTCGCGCGAGGCGCTTCTGGACCTGGCCGGGCGCTTCCGGCAGCAGACGGGGCACCGGGTGAGGTTCGTCGTTGCCTCGTCCGGCAAGCTCTTCGTCCAGCTTCGAAACGGCTCGCCCTGCGCTCTCTTCTTCTCGGCCGACGACGTCTACCCCGCGCGCCTTCACGCCCTGGGCCTCGCCGAGGCGCCGCGCCCCTACGCGGCAGGGCGGCTGGTCCTCTGGGCGAGCAGGGCCTCGGGCCTTTCGGTCGCGCGGGGCCTCGCCGCTCTCGGCGACTTGCAAGGGGGAAAGGTGGCGATCGCAAACCCCGAGCTCGCCCCGTACGGTCGCGCCGCCGAGGAGGCCCTGCGGGCGGCCGGAGTCTACCCGGCGGTCTCCGCACGGCTGGTGCTCGGCGAGAACGTCGCCCAGGCGGCCCACTTCGCGGCGGTCGGAGCGGCGGATGCCGGCGTGCTTCCTCTTTCCCTCGCCCTTTCCCCGGAGCTCGAGAAGCGCGGCCGGTACGCCCTCGTCCCTGACGCCATGCACGCCCCCATCACCGCGTCGGCCGCCGTCGTGGGCGCCGGGCCCGACCGGGCCCTCGCGCGCCGTTTTTTGGCCTTCTGCACCTCCGAGGGCGCCAAGAGCGTCTGGCGGCGCCACGGGCTCGAACCCAGGTGATGCAGGAGCTCGCCCTCACGCTCAAGCTGGCGGCTGTCACGACCGTCGCCCTGATGGTCGTGGGGGTGCCCATCGCCTACGCGCTGGCTTTCGCCAGGGGCCGCTGGAAGCCGCTGCTCGAGGCGACGGTCCTGTTGCCCCTGGTGATGCCGCCGACGGTGCTCGGCTTCTACCTCCTGCTGGCCATGGCGAAGCTCGGCCCCTGGTGGGAGGGCCTCTTCCGCCAGCGCCTGGCCTTCACCTTCACGGGCCTGGTCTTCGCGTCAGTCTGCTTCAGCCTGCCCTTCGCCGTGCAGCCCGTTCAGGCCGCGTTTCGCGGGATCGACCCGCGCCTGATCGAGGCCTCGCGCACCCTCGGCGCCTCGCGGTGGCGCACTTTTTGGCGGGTGGTCCTGCCCGCCAGTCGTGCGGGGCTCGCCTCCGCGGCCCTGCTGACCTTCGCCCACACCGTCGGGGAGTTCGGGGTGGCCCTGATGGTGGGGGGCAACATCCCCGGCCAGACCCGCACCGTCGCCATCGCGCTGTACGACATGGTGGAGGCCATGGAGTACGACCGGGCGGGCCGCACGGCGCTCCTGCTAGTCGCCTTCTCCTACGCGGTGCTCTTCCTGCTCGCCAGGCTCAATCGAAGGGGGAGGGCCGGATGGAGCCCCTCCTGAGGGCCGCCTTCACCATGCGCCATCCCGGTTTCGAGCTGGCGTTCGAGCTGGGGCTCTCGGCTGGGATCACGGCGCTGATGGGCCCCTCGGGCTCGGGCAAGACCACGGCTATCCGGTGCCTGGCCGGCCTCGCGCGTCCCGAGGCGGGGGCCATCCGGTGGGGCGATGAGGTGTGGCTGGACGCGGCGCGCGGGGTGTTCGTCCCGGTCGAGAAGCGACGGATCGGCTTCGTCTTCAAGGACTTCGCCCTTTTCCCCCACATGACCGTCTGGGAAAACATTCGCTACGGCGCCCGGGGCCGTGGCCGGGGGCGCGACCTGCTCGAGATGCTCAGGATTTCGCACCTGGCCGATCGCCGACCCGCCGAGCTCTCGGCGGGCCAGCAGCAGCGGGTCGCGATCGCGCGGGCCATCGCGAGCGAGCCGCGCCTGCTGTTGATGGACGAGCCCTTCTCGTCGCTCGATCCCCCCCTGAAGCGCCACCTGCTCGCGGAGGTCTCGGAGCTGGTGCGTCGCACCGGTATCCCGACCCTGGTGGTCACCCATGACCTGGAAGAGGCGAGCGCCCTGGCCGATGAAATCGCCGTCCTGGCCGGGGGGCGGATCCTTCAGGTGGGCCCGGTGCGGACGGTCATGACCGCGCCGCAAAGCCCCGAGGTCGCGCGCCTGGTGGGCATCCGCAACTGCTTCGAGGGGGGGGACGGAGAACCGGACTGGTGCGTGCGCTCGGATCGCCTGGTCCTGAGCGCGCCCGGCGACGAGGGGGCCGATCGCGTCCTGCTGACGGTGCAGGAGGTGGTCCTCGAGGCGGGGGGGATCCGCATCCAGGGCCGGGCCGCGGGCTTCGACCGGCTCGAGGTGAGGGTGCCCCTCTCCGCGATCGAGGGGCCCGGGCCCGCGATCGGCGATACCCTTGGCCTGCGCATCCCCCCGGAGGCCATCCATCGCTTCGCGCGTTGCCGGGATTGACGCTGCGGGGTCCGATCCGATTGAATGGTCCAATCGCCTCGCCCCGGAAAAAGGAGTACTGATGGAGCGGCTCGTCGACTCGTACCAGCGGACGATCACCTACCTGAGGCTCTCGCTGACCGACCGGTGCAACCTGCGGTGCCTTTACTGCATGCCCGCCGAGGGTCTGGACTGGATCCCTTCGGCCGCCGTGATGCAGGACGACGAGATCGTGACGCTCCTGCGCGACGTCTTTCTCCCCTTGGGCGTGACCAAGGTTCGGCTGACCGGGGGCGAGCCCACCCTGCGCAAGGGCCTTCCTGCGCTGGTCGAGCGTCTCGCGGCCCTGCCGGGCCTCTCGGACCTCTCCATGACGACCAACGGCATCTTCCTCTCGAAGCTCGCGGCGCCTTTGGCGAGCGCGGGGCTGAAGCGCATCAACGTGAGCGTGGACAGCCTGAAGCCCCATCGCTTTTCCGCCATCACCCGCGGGGGCGACCTTTCGAAGGTGCTCGCCGGGGTCGACGCGGCGATCGCGGCGGGGATCCATCCGGTCAAGCTCAACGTCGTGCTGATCCCGGGCACCAACGACGACGAGGTCCTGGACTTCGCGGCGCTCACCTTCGAGCGGCCGGTCCATGTGCGGTTCATCGAGATGATGCAGGTGGGCGACAAGGCCTTCTTCGATGAGAAGGGCTACGTGCCGATCCAGGAGATGATCGACCTGATCGCAGAGCGCCACGGGATCGCGCCGTCCGACGAGGCGATCGCGGGCAACGGCCCGGCCAGGGTGATGCGCCTGGCCGGCGCGGTGGGGACGCTGGGGTTCATCAGCCCCATGAGCCAGAACTTCTGCCATACGTGCAACCGCCTGCGCCTGACGGCCGATGGCCAGATCAAGGCATGCCTGATGCGCCCCGAGGAGCAGGATCTGCTCGGCCAGCTCCGCGCCGGGACCGACCCGGGCGTGCTGCGCGAGACCGTCCGTGCGGCGCTCGGGATCAAGCCCCTCCACCACGAGTGGGGCGCCGACGCGCCGATCGTGCGCACCATGTCCCGCATCGGGGGATAGCTTGCCCTCCTCGGAGGTCGCCGGCTCATGCCTCGTTTGACAGGCCTTGCGCACCTCCGATACCTTAGGATCGGTGGGGTGTGGCCATGCGGACCCTGGGTTCACGGTCGCTCCCCTTGCGGTGACACTTGACGAGGGTGGTGCATGTTCTACCAACCAAAGACGCTCGAGGAAGCGCTCGCGCTCAAGGCTGAGTTCGGCCTCGGCGCGCGCTTCCTGGCAGGCGGGACCGACGTGGTGGTCCAGATGAAGAAGGGTCGCCTCGCGCTGGAGCGCGTGATCGACCTGAGCCGCCTGCGCGATCTGGCCGAGGCGCGCCTCGAGGACGACGTGTGCTACGTCGGCGCCCTCTGCACCCATCGCGCCCTCGAAGCGTGGCCCATCCCGGTTCTCGCCGCCGCGGCCCGCCAGGTGGGCGGCCCCCAGATCCGCAACCGCGGCACCGTGGGCGGCAACGTCGGCACGGCGAGCCCCGCGGGCGACGTGTCGGTCGCCCTCTTGGCCCTGGACGCCACGGTCGATCTGGCCGGCGTGGGCGGCACCCGGGCGATGCCCTTGCGCGACTTCTTCGTCGGGGTGGGCAAGACCGCCATCGCCCCCGACGAGCTCATCACGGGCTTCCGCTTCCGGCGCCCGGCCAAGAGCGGCTTCTACAAGAACGGCAAGCGCCACTCGGTGGCGATCTCGGTCGTCAGCGCCGGGGCCTGCGTCTGGGAGGACGGCTCGGTGGCCCTCGCCCTGGGCTCGGTGGCCGCCACCCCCCTGAGGCTGACGGGCACCGAGGCCTTCCTGCGCGAGCGCGGGCTGGGGGCTGAGGCCATTGCCGAGGCCGGCCGCCTCGCCACCGAGGAGGTCCGCCCCATCACCGACCACCGGGCCTCGGCCGACTATCGCCGTGCCGTCTCGGGCGTCGCCGTCAGTCGCCTGCTTTCGCAGCTCCAGGGAGGTAAGCATGACGCTCTCGTCTAACCCGTTCGTTCCCTTGCCCCTGGTCGACGACCAGGCGACGTACCGCCTAAGCTGCACGCTCAACGGCAAGCCCGTCGAGGCGACGGTCCATCCCCTCTCGACCCTGCTGGAGGTGCTGCGCGAGGATCTGCGCTACACCGGCACCAAGGGCGCCTGTCACGAGGGCGAGTGCGGATCCTGCACGGTGCTGGTCGACGGGGTGCCCATGAACTCCTGCCTCATCCTGGCGCCCCAGGCCCAGGGGGCCGAGATCGTCACGGTCGAGGGTCTCGCCGACGGCCAGACGCTCGATCGGGTCCAGGAGGCCTTCCTCGCCTGCGGAGCGGTGCAGTGCGGCTACTGCACGCCGGGCCTGGTCATCTCGGCCAAGGCCCTGCTCGAGAAGATTCCCGACCCCACCCCCGAGGAGATCCGCAAGGGGATGGAGGGGAACATCTGCCGCTGCACCGGCTACGTGAAGGTCGTGGATGCGGTCGTGCAGGCCGCCAAGGCGAGCGCAGGAGGTTGCCATGCTGAGTAACACCTCGGGGCCGGTGGGAACGCCCGTCCGCCGCAACGACGCCCGGGCCAAGGTGAAGGGCGACACCAAGTACGGCGGGGACCTGGCGGGTGCCGATGCCCTGCACGTGGCGGTCCTGCGCAGCGCGCACGCCCACGCCGAGATCCTGGGCATCGACAAGCGCGAGGCCGAGGCCCTTCCCGGGGTGGTCGCCGTCTACACCGCCGAGGACGTGCCCGGCACCAACACCCACGGCCTGATCAGCCGCGACCAGGAGCTGATCGCAAGCCGCTTCGTCCGCTACACCGGCGACGCGGTGGCGGTGGTGGTCGCCGAGACCGCCAAGATCGCCCACCGCGCCCTCAAGGCGATCAAGGTCGATTACCGCCCGCTGCCCGGCGTCTTCTCCATCGACGAGGCCCTGGCCGAGGGCGCTCCGTCGGTCCACCCGAACGGCAACGTGTTCGGCAACCAGCCCATCCGGCGAGGCGACGCCGCGGCCGCCATGGCCGGCGCCTTCGTCACGGTCGAGGCCACCTACGAGACCCAGGCCGTCGATCACGCGTTCCTCGACCTGGAGGCCGGCATGGCCTACATGGACGGCGACGTCCTCACCATCGAGGCCTCCGGCCAGTGGGTCCACGAGGAGCAGCGCCTGCTTGCGATCGCGCTCGGCCTGCCGCTCGAGAAGGTGCGCTGCATCCAGCCCGCGACCGGCGGCGCCTTCGGCGGGCGCGAGGACCTGGGCATCCAGCTCTATCTCGGGCTTGCGGCCCTCAAGACCGGCCGCCTGGTGCGCCAGGACTACGACCGCGCCGAGTCCATGACCGCGCGCCACAAGCGCCACCCCCTGCGCATCCACTACAAGCTCGGCGCTGACCGAGAGGGCAACCTGGTCGCGGCCGAGGTCAAGGCCTACACCGAGAAGGGGGCCTACGCCTCGACCGGCATCGCCGTCATGCGCAAGTCCGCAAGCCACGCCACCGGTCCCTACCGCGTCCCCAACATCCACGTGGACGTGATCGGCGTCTACACCAACCACAACCCCAACGGCGCCATGCGCGGCTTCGGCGCGGCCCAGATGGCGGTGGCCTACGAGGGGACCATGGACCTGCTTGCCGACAAGCTCGGCATGGACCGCCTGGAGCTCCGGCGCAAGAACGTCATCCGCCAGGGCGAGATGGTGACGACCACCCAGATCGTGCCGGTGGCGACCGCGGCCGAGTGCCTCGAGGAGGCCCAGCGCCGCATCGGGTGGGACGCCAGGAACTACGAGACCGATAAGCCTCACCTCAGGCGCGGCTACGGCCTCTCGAGCTTCTGCTTCGGCCTCGGCTACGGGGGGGGCTTCCCCGACGCCTCGCGCGCGCGGGTGCGCTTCGCCGAGGACGGTGCGCTGGAGCTGTACACCGGCGCGGTCGAGGTCGGCCAGGGCCTTACCACGGCCATGGCGCAGATCGCAGCCCAGGAGTGCGGCGTTCCGGCCGAGTCGGTCCGGGTGATCTGGGCCGACAGCGCCAGGACCCCCGAGGCCGGTTCGAGCTCTGCGAGCCGCCAGACCTACTTCACGGGCTCGGCGGTTCGCCTTGCGGCCTCTGAGCTCAAACAGCAGCTCCTCGACATCGCCGCGGCCATGGTCGGCGTCCACTGGGACGACCTGACGCTGAGCGAGGGCCACGTGGTCGGGCACCAGATCCCGGCCGGCCACTGCCCGATTTCCGACGTGGTCGCCGAGGGCCGCAAGCGCGGCTACTCGCTGGAGGCGACCTCCCTGTTCAAGCCGCCCACCGTGCCCGAGGGCAAGGACGGCCTGTCGCCCCTCTCCTTCGTCACCTACCTCTTCGGCAGCCACGCCTGCTCGGTCCTGGTGGACGTCGAGACGGGCGAGGTCCAAGTGGAGAGGATCGTGGCGGTCCACGACGTGGGCAAGGCCATCAACCCGCAGCTCGTGAGCGGCCAGATCGAGGGCGGCGTCGCCCAGGGGCTCGGCATGGCCCTGATGGAGGAGGTCGTGCGCCGCGAGGGCAAGATCCTCAACCCGGGCTTCACCGACTACATCCTGCCCACCATGGTGGACGTGCCCCAGATCGAGGCGGTGGGCCTCGAGCACCCCGACCTGGGCGGCCCTTACGGGGCGCGCGGCATCGGCGAGCCCCCGCTGATCGGTACTCCGCCCGCGATCCTCTCGGCGATCGCGGACGCCATCGGCACCCAGGTGACGCAGCTGCCCGCGACCCCCGAGCGCGTTTGGCGCGCCATCCAGCAGAAGGCCAAGCCTTGACCACCAGCCGCGAAACGCTCGAGCACCTGATCCCCTTCCTGAGGGGAGACCAGCCGGTCGCGCTGGTGACCATCGTGGGGTCGAGCGGCTCGATCCCCAACGCGGTCGGGGCCAAGATGGTCGTCGCCGCCGACGGGACCCGGCTCGCCGGGACCGTCGGCGGAGGCGAGATCGAGCTGGAGGCTCTGCGCCTTGGCGCCGAGGCCGTCGCCACCGGCAAGAGCAAGATGGGCTCCTACCACCTCACGGAGAAGCACGCCCACGGGATCGGGATGATGTGCGGGGGGACGGTTCAGCTGTTCATGGAAGTCTACGCCCCGCCCACGCGCCTGGTCCTGGTGGGGGCCGGCCACGTGAACATCGAGGTGGCTCGCTTCGCGCGTCACCTCGGGATCGCGGTGACGGTCATCGACGAGCGCCCCGAGTGGGCCAGCGTCGAGAACTACCCCGACACCGAGATCATCCCCTACCGCGCCGCCGAGGGGATGAAGCGGCGGGAGTGGAAGGCCGGCGATTACCTGATCATCGCGACGGCCGACGCCGACACCGAGTCGCTACGCACGGCCATCCACTTGCCCTGCCGGTACGTGGGGCTGGTCGCGAGCAAGCGCAAGACGGTGCAGATCCTCAAGAACCTGGAAGCCGAGGGGCAAGACCTCTCGGGCCTGAAGCCCCGGCTGCGATCGCCGGTGGGCCTCGATCTCGGGGGCAAGTCCCCGGCCGAGCTCGCCCTGTCGATCGTGGCCGAGATCCAGGCCGATCGCAACGGTCGCGACGCGCGCCCCCTGTCCTTCGTCGATCGGATCCCCGCCTCCAAGGAGAAGGCCGCGACGTGATCGCGCGCGAGCGCGTCGCGGCCGTCGTGACCGCCGCGGGCTTCTCGTCGCGGATGGGCAGCCCCAAGGCGCTGCTCGACTGGCACGGCAAGCCCCTCTTGCAGCACCAGATGGATGGCCTCGCCGGCTTCGGCGAGGTCATCGTCGTGCTCGGGCACGAGGCCGAGCGCATCCGCTCGGAGCTGAGATTGGGGGCGAACTGTCGCGTGGTCGTCAACCCCAGCTACCCGCAAGGGAGGGCCTCCTCGCTGCGCGCGGGGTTCGAGGCGCTCGCCACGGCGCCGCAGGCCGTGCTGGTCGTCGGAGTGGACCAGCCCTTTTCAGCCGAGAGCCTCGACTTGCTCTTGGCCGCGATGGAGCCCGAGACCCCGATCGCACTTCCGGTCGCAGCGGGGCGTCGCGGTCATCCCGCGCTGTTCGCCGGCAGATTGCTCGACGAGCTGCGCCGGGTCACCGAGGAAGGCGAGGGACTCCGCGCGGTGGTACGAAGCCACCCTGTGCGCGAAGTCCCCGTGTCGGGGCCCTTCCTGGACTTGAACCGGCCTCAGGATTACGCAGAGGCCATCGTCGCCTCGCGCTGACGCGCTCAGGCCAGACTCGTCGCGGCCGCCTTGTCGACCAGCTTCTTGGCCAGCCGGTTGTGCTTGCGTACCGCCTCCTCGAGGTCGAGGGTGGTGAGGCGGCCATCCCGGACGATGGCCCGGCCGTTGACGAAGACGTGGCGGGGCTTGGTGGTCTGGCAGAGGGAGAGCGCCGCCACCGGGTCGTGGATCCCCGCCCCGGCGTAGGCCACGTCCGATAGGTCGAAGATGGCGAGGTCCGCCATCTGGCCGGGGGCGATGGAACCGATCTCGTGACGGCCGAGCACCTCCGCGCCGCCGCGGGTGGCGAGGCGAAGGGCTTCGTGGGCCGAGTACTTCATGCCGTAGCGCATGCGCCCCAGCAGGAGCGCCTGGCGGGCCTCGGCGAGCATGGAGCCGCCGTCGTTGCTCGACGAACCGTCCACCGCGAGTCCCACCCGCGCACCGGCCTCGACCAGCTCGAGGACCCGGGCGATGCCGGACCCCAGGCGCATGTTGGAGCTCGGGCAATGGGCGATGCCCGTCCGGGTCCGCCCCAAGAGGGCGACTTCCTCGTCAGTGAAGTGGATGCCGTGGGCCAGGTACACGTCCGGACCCAGCCAGTCCAGCTCCTCGAGCAGACCGAGCGGGCGCACGCCCATGGTCTCGAGGCAGAAGCGCTCCTCGTCGAGCGTCTCGGCCAGGTGGGTGTGGAGCAGAAGGCCGTGCTTGCGCGCGAAGTCGCGCGTCTCGGCCATGATGGCCTTGGTCACCGAGAAGGGCGAGCATGGCATCAGGTCGATGCGGGTCATCGCCCCGTCGCCTCGATCGTGGTACTTGGCGACCAAGCGCTCGACGTCCGCCATGATGGCGTCCGAGTCCTGCACGACCGAGTCGGGGGGCAGCCCCCCGGCGCTCTTGCCGAGCGACATGGAGCCGCGGCCGGCGTGCATGCGGATGCCAACGTCCTTGGCCGCCCGGATCACCGCGTCGAGGGTCACGTCCGAGCCCTTGGGGAAGACGTAGAACATGTCGCTTGCCGTGGTGCAGCCCGACAGGGCGAGCTCGGAGAGGCCGCACACCGCGCTCCAGTAGACCATCTCGGCGTCGAGCCCGGCCCAGATGGGGTACTGGGTCGTTAGCCACTCGAAGAGCTCGGCATTCTGCGCCGCGGGAAGGCCGCGGGTCAGGGTCTGGTAGAGGTGGTGGTGGGTGTTGACCAGCCCCGGGATCGCGAGGTGACCGCGCAGGTCGAGGATCTCGTCCGGGATCGCGTCGCTGGTCGCTGCATCGGCCAGGCGATCGCCCTCGATCAGCAGGTCCATCGTGACGCACTCGCCGGCGTTCGCCGTCATGGGCGCGACCTGGAGGTTTCTCAGCAGGATGGTGGACATGGGCCCTCCCGTCAGCCTAAGGGGACAGGCGTTATCTTACCCCGGACGAGAGCAAGGAGCCAGCAGCGCCGACCCGCTTCAGGACGCGATCCAGGGCCTGGGGGACCTCGGCCAGGACGGCGGCCTCGTCGAAGGTGAGCAGCTGCGAGTCCCGGTAGACCATGCGCCCGTCGACCATGGTCATCCGAACGTCCGTCGTGCGGGCCGCGTAGACGAGCTGCGAGTAGACGTTCTCCTCGGTGCTCGGCACCACGTGCGAGCCGGTGAGGGCGACGGCGACCACGTCCGCGCGCTTGCCCACCTCGAGGCTGCCCAGCTCGTGCTCCTGGCCGATGGCCCGCGCCCCGCCGAGGGTGGCGAGCGCGAAGACCTGGGGGGCCGGCATGCTGGTTGGGCCGTGGATCGGCTTCTGGATGAGGGCCGCCATGCGCATCTCCTGGAAGCCGTCGAGGTTGTTGTTGCAGGGCGCGCCGTCCGCGCCGATCGACACGTGGATCCCGCGCGACAGCAGGTCGGGGACCTGTGCGATGCCCGAGCCCAGTTTCAGGTTGGAGGAAGGGCAGTGCAGCACCTTGGTGCCGGTTCGGGCCAGGATCTCCTTTTCGGCCTCGTCCAGCCAAATGCAGTGCGCCAAGAGCAGGTTGGGGCCGGCGAGGCCCAGGTGCTCGAAGTAGGCCACGTTGCGCTTTCCGCGCTCGTTCATGACCAGGGCGATCTCGTCCTGGTTCTCGGAGGCGTGGGTGTGGACCAGCACCCCGAAGTGGCGCGCCGCCTCCCCGACCTTGCGCAGCAGCTCCTCGGTGCACGAGACCGCGAAGCGCGGGGCGAAGGCGTAGCGGATGCGGCCTTCGTCGGCCCCATGCCATTTCTCGAGCAGTCGGATGCTCTCGCTCAGCGAGTCGTGGGTGCCCTCCATCAGGCTTTCAGGCACCCCGCCCCCCGCGTCCATCATGACCTTGCCCACGTGAGCGCGGATCCCCGAGCGCTCGATGGCGCGGATGGCGCGATCGGTGTGGTGAACGGTCTCCATGTCCACGATGGTCGTGGTGCCGCCCCGCAACAGCTCGGCGATTCCGAGGTAGGCGGAGGTCTCCAGGCTGTCGGGGTCGTGGCCGCCCTCGAAGGGCCAGATCCGGTCCTTGAGCCAGTCGAGCAGCAGCAGGTCATCGGCCAGGCCGCGGAAGAGGGTCTGGCAGAGGTGGATGTGCGTTTGGATGAGGCCCGGGATCAAGGTGAGACCCTGGCAATCGATCACCTCGGCGTCGGCCGGAGCCGCGAGCCCGGGGCCGATCCCGGCGATCCGGCCGTTCTCGACCAGGAGATCCGCGCGCAGCACGTCGCGCCGCGCGTTCATGGTGACCAGGCGTGCGTTCGTGAAAAGGGTGGTGGACCGTTGCATGGACGAACTCCTCAGAGGGTGGCCGCGCTCGGGGCGGATTCGCTGGCGACGGGGCGGCGCATCAGGTCCATGGCCATGCCGACGAAGACGATGGCGATCCCGACCCACTGGATCGGATCCGGGCGCTCGCCGAGCATGGCAAAGGAGCCCGCGAGCCCGAAGACGGGCACCAGGTAGGCGAAGGCCCCGGCCTTCGCGGCAGGCAACTTGCTGAAGCCCCAGTACCAGCCGGCGTAGCTGAAGGCCGTCGAGAAAAGGGCCAGCACCAGCATCGCCCCCCAGGTCGTCGGGGACAGGCCGGATGCAAGGGCCGACAGGCGCGGCATCGGCACTGCGGGCAGCATGGCGAGCGTGGCGATCCACATGGCCAGTGCGGTACTGAAGAGGGGCGGCAGCTGCTTGCTGATGAACTGGCTGAGCACGGAGGCGAGGGCCGTGCAGAGGGGGGCGATGAGGATGATGAGCACGGCGAGCGGCGAGCCGCCGCCGGCCAGGCCGGTGCTCGCCGTGACCAGGACGACGCCCGCGAACGAGATGAGCAGGCTGATCTTGCGGCGGGTCGGGACCCGCTCCTTGGACACGTACCGGGCGAGGATCGCGGTGAAGATGGGGCTGCTCGAGACGAGGACCCCGGTGATCCCGGCCGGCGTCCCCATGCCCTGGCCGATGGTCGCGAACAGGTTGAAGCCCGCCAGGCCAATCAGGCCGAGCAGGGCGACGAGGCCGAGGGTCTTGGCGGAGAGCCCCTTGAGGCTGCGGCGGTGAACGAAGAGGAACGGGGTGAGGGCGATGGCGGCGATGCCCAGGCGCAGGAGGATGGCCTCGAAGGGGGTGAGCTCCTGGAGGGCGATCTGGACGAGGGGGAAGCCTTGGCCCCAACCGATCGCCACCAGGACGAGAATGGCGATCGGCATGAGTTGAGGGTTCACGTTTGCTCCTTGAAGGGTTCGGAAAAACGCCCGGGGCAGGGAGGGGCGACCCTCCCTGCCCCGGGGCAGAGGTCTAGAGGCCGATGTTGCGGGCGATGACGATCCGCTGGATCTGGCTGGTGCCCTCGCCGATCTCGCACAGCTTGGAGTCGCGCATCATGCGCTCGACCGGGAAGTCCTTGGTGTAGCCGTAGCCGCCGAGGATCTGCACCGCGTTGTTGGTGACCCGGTTCGAGACCTCCGAGGTGAACAGCTTGGCCTGGGCGCCCTCGAGGGTGTGGGGAAGGCCGGCGTCCTTGAGGCGCGCCGCGTGGTAGACCATCATGCGCGCGGCGTGCAGCTCGGTGGCGGCGTCGGCGAGCATGGCCTGGACCATCTGGAACTTGCCGATGTTCTGGCCGAAGGCCACGCGCTCCTTGGCGTAGGCGAGGGCCGCCTCGTAGGCGCCGGTCGCGATGCCCAGGGCGAGGGCGGCGATCGAGATCCGGCCGCCGTCGAGGGTCTTCATTGCCTGTTTGAAGCCGGTGCCCTCCTCGCTGATCATCAGCTCGGCGGGGATGCGGCAGTTCTGGAACGAGAGGGCCGTGGTGGGCGACCCACGCATGCCCATCTTGCGCTCGTGCTTGTCGATGGCGAAGCCGGGGGTGTCGGTGGGCACGATGAAGCTCGAGATGCCCTTGTTGCCCTTGCTCTTGTCGGTCATCGCCATGACGATGACGTACTTGGCGTGGGTGGCGTTGGTGATGAAGTTCTTGGCGCCGTTGAGGACGAAGTGGTCGCCGTCGCGGACCGCGGTGGTCTGCTGGCGCGCCGAGTCGGAGCCCGCCTGGGGCTCGGTGAGGGCCCACGAGCCCATGTACTCGCCCGAGGTCACGAAGGGCAGCCAGTCCTGCTTCTGCTTCTCGGAGCCGAAGTAGACCAGGGGCATGGAGCCCAGGCTGATGTGCGCCGCGTAGGAGAGGCCGGTCGAGCCGCAGACCTTGGCGAGCTCCTCGACGGCCAGGACGTAGCTCATGGTGTCGGAGCCGGCGCCGCCGTAGGCCTCGGGGACGGGCACGCCCATCAGGCCGAGCTTGCCGAGCTTGTCGAAGGTCTCCTTGGCGAAGCGCTCGGTCTCGTCGATCTCGGCGGCGATGGGGGCGACCTCGCGCTTGGCGAACTCGCGAACCATCTCCTGGAGCTGCAGTTGCTCGTCGGTGAGCCCGTACAGGTTGGTGGCCGAGTAGGGGCTGTTGAGCATCGTGGTGGCCATGGTGATCCTCTCTGTGCGATCTGCCGCCGACGCATCGGGCGTGCAGCAGGGACTGGCGGTCGCCTCGGGCATGAAGCGGCACGGCGCGTCCATTATAGGCGCGCTGGCGGCGTTTTTCAACCGAGGGATTAACCCGGGGTTAACCCTCGCGCGGGGACCAGGGACCGGCAGGGCGCTCGGGCGCGCGGAGTTTCTCCGTTTTGGATCTGCGTCGGGGCCGCAGGGCACCGCTACGATCGGGATGCTCTGAAGGAGGGAGTTCACGATGGACCGAGACGCGCGCCTCAAGATGGCGCTGGAGCTGACCCGCCTGGTCTGGGATCTCAGGACTCCGCTGCCCGCCGAACAGGGGCGTGCCGAGCACATCCTGGACGTCTTCGCCTCCTGCTACGGGTGCGTCGAGGCGCTGGAGCACGTTGAGCAGCCGGTCGTTCCGGCGGACTGAGCGTTCCGGCGACGCCGTCCCTTCGATCCGCCAAATGGCCTACCTCGCGGGGGCCATCCGGCGGATCTCTTTGCGGGCGTCTTGTGCGATGATTCGAACAACCAAGCGGTCGCACTCGCGTCTTCAAGGAAAGGAAGCGGCGATGTTCAACAAGCGTTTCACCATGGTCCTGCTCGCGGCAACTGCCACGGTCTCGATGGCCGGCTGCGCGATGCTGCCCACCAGTCTCTTCGGAAAGCTCAGCCAGTCGGATCTCGCCGCGGCCCAGGCGATGATCAACGATTCGCTGGTCGCGCTCCAGACCGATGCCGACATGAGCATCGCGTCGGTGATCTCGGATGACGCCTCTTACGCCACCATGGGCCTCGGCGACGCGAAGGGCGCTCCTATGGATCGCTTCAAGGAGCGTGCCAAGCCCCGCCTCGAGAAGGCCCGCGGCGGCATCCGCCACGCCGAGCGCTCCGAGGATCCTAACGATCGCGGCGGCAAGACCGGAAAGGTCAAGATGGACGTCAACGGCCGCCACGGCAACGAAGTGCGGACGGTCGAGAAGGTCGTCGACGCCGACGGCAAGCTGGTCGAGGTCACGGTGCACTTCGAGCTCAGCCACAAGAACGGCATGACGCTGGTCAGCGATCGCCACCGCAAGCTCGGCGAGGACGGCGCCTGGACCTCCACCTTCAAGAGCGTCTTCACCCGTAAGGACGGCAAGACCAAGACCGTCGAGTGGAGCCGCGTCGAGGCCGCCGACGGCACCGAGTCGGGCCAGGGCACCATCACGCGCTTCGATGGCTCGGTCGTCACCATCGCGATCACCAAGAGCGCGGACGGCACCGTCGTCACCAAGGTCACCGATTCGCGCCAAAAGGTGGACGCCGAGCTCACCCAGGGCGACACCGCGACCGATGCGACGGTCGTCGTGACCGATGGCGAGAGCGGTCAGACCGAGAAATCGACCATCCCCGACACCGAGGCCGTCGAGCCCAGCGAGCAGTAATCAACGCTGCCCATCAGCCGGGGACCGGAGCCGTCAGGCTCCGGTCCCCGTGCCCTTGCGTGCCCCTCACCGTCTCGATCCGGTAGCGCCGCCCGTCGGTTCGCACCGTGACGGCCCCGTCCCGGTCGGTCCGGTAGACGGGGCCGCGCCGACTCAGGCGCGCGAGCGTCTCGCCGGACGGGTGCCGGAAGGTGTTGCGCGCGCCGACCGAGACGATGCTCGCGCTCGCGCCCACCGCGTCCAGGAACTCCGCGCTTGAGCCGTAGCGCGAGCCGTGGTGCGCCACCTTGAGCAGCGTCGCCGCAAGCCCGGCGCGCTGAGCCCGCACCAGGCGCCCTTCGGCCTCGTGCTCGATGTCGGCCGCGAAGAGCATCTTGAACGCGCCGTAGCGGAGCCTGACGACCACCGAGTTGTTGTTGGGGTCGGATCGCGTGCCGGCGAGCAGCGGCGCTTCGGGGGCGAGCACGTCCAGAAAGAGCCCCGGCTCGAGGCACAGCGTCTCTCCCCCCCGGGCCGATCGCCATGGCACCCTGCGCTGCAGCATGGCGGCGAAGAGGTCGCGATGCGCGGCCTCTTCGCTCGCCTGGCCGTTCTCCAGCACCTCCTCGCAGGGCAGCGCCGAGAGGATCGCGCCGGCGCCGCCCAGGTGGTCGAGGTGGGGGTGGGTCACGATGAGCCCCGCCAGGCGCGTGGCCCCCTGGCGCCGCAGGAAGGGCAGGATCGTGCGCTCGCCCGCATCTCCCCCCTCCCAGCAAGGGCCCGCGTCGATCAGGAACCACCGGGCGCGCGGGGTCTTGATCGCGATCGCATCTCCTTGTCCCACGCTCAGGACGGTGATTTCCAGCTCGCCGGCGCGAGGCAGGCCTCGCCCCAGCACCAGCGCGATCGAAAGCATCGCCGAGAGCAGAAGGCCCCCGTACCGCGCGTGCTTCGCGCAGCGCAGGCCCCAGAGGAGCAGGAGGTAAAGGGCGCCGCCGCCGAGCCGGCCGAGAGGGATCAGGTAGAGGCTCGAGCCGGGCAGGCCGTGGAGAAGCCCGACGCAGAGCCGGAAGGCCCGCAGCAGGAGACTCAGCAGCACGAAGGGCGGCTGGAGCCAGGCCCCGTCGATCCCGATCGCATGGGCCGTCGCCGTCAGCGGGACCACCACGGCGCCGGCGAGGGTAAGC
This sequence comes from Pantanalinema sp., assembly GCA_036704125.1. Lineage (NCBI taxonomy): Bacteria > Bacillati > Cyanobacteriota > Cyanophyceae > Leptolyngbyales > Leptolyngbyaceae > Pantanalinema > Pantanalinema sp. The sequence continues at coordinate 45,383 of DATNQI010000033.1, forward strand.
GCCTCCACGAAGCCCATGGCCAAAAGGTTGGCTAGAAGCGCCCAGGCCGAGGCCTGCCCGAAGACCGAGAGCTGCAGGGGCGTGACCCAGATGAGTGCCGAGAGGGAGGTGGCGACGGCGCCGGCCAGCCAGCCCGGAAGGCGCTGCAGGCGTCCCTGGAGGAGCGGGGCGGTGTCGAGCAGGGCGTAGGTGGCCAGCGCGCTGAACAGGAAGCCGAGATCCAGGATCATGGAGGGGGTGTGCAGGAGCATGGCCCAGACCGCGATCATGAGCGGCCAGAGGCGGCGAGCGCGGCGCCGGGCGCCCCAGGCGAGGAGGTTGGCCTCGGCCATGATCACGGCCCGGGCGATCGAGGGGGGCATTCCCGTCATGAGGCCGTACACCAGGATCCCCGCGCCGGCGAGCGGGACCGCGAAGCGCCGCTTCATGCGAAGAGCGGCGCAGAGTCCCTTGAGGGCGCCGAGCACGATCAGCACCTGCGCGCCGGAGGCCGCGAGGACATGGGCCAGCCCCACGTCCCGGAAGCGACCGGCTTCCTCGGGGTCGAGAGGGGAGGCGCCGCTGCCGAGCAGCAGGCTCCCGAGAAGCGCGGCCTCCTCGGGGGGCAGGTGCGCGCCCAGGGCGACCATGGCGCTCTCCTTGAGCGCGATCGCCATCCCGGCGAGACTCCAGGGGGCCGCCTCGATCCGCTCCCAGCGGCGCGCGCTCAGCACCGCGAACAGGCCGCGCCGCGCCAGGGCGTCGCGGTACGACCCCTCGCCCGGGTTCGCGGGGGCTTCCGGGCGATAGAGGCCGCCCTCGAGGCTGATCCGATCGCCGAGCCGTGGCCTTTCTGAGCCCGCGAGCCTGACCAGCACCCGGCCGCCCAGGCGGCCTGGATAGGGGGCGCTCATGCGTTCCGGCTCGAGCTCGAAGCGCGCGCCGCCTTGGGTGGCGACGGGATCCGTCCGGACCCGCCCGCTCACGACCAGCCAGCGCATGGGGGCGAGCCTCGCCGCGTCGTCGTGGGCCTCGCGCGCCGAGCGCAGCTGGCTCCAGCCCATGGAAAGGACCAGCAGGCTCGTGGCCAGCACGCCTTGCCAAAGCCAGGGCCTCAGGTGCCGGCGCCCGAGCCCCCAGAGCCCGAGGCCCGCGAGCGCCAGCGCGAGCGCCGGCCACGGCGCCTGGAGCGGCGCGAGGATCCCCAGGCACCAGCTCGCCAGAGCCAGGATCGCCGTTCGCACGTCACAGCCTGAGGAAGGGCCGCAAGCGGCTCAGCTTGCGCTCGCCGATGCCCGGTACCTCGCGGAGCTCGTCGAGGCTGCGGAAGCCCCCCTGCTTTTTGCGGTAGGCGATGATGTCGCCCGCGATGGCCGGGCCGATCCCCGGCAACGCGTCAAGCTCCAAGAGGGTCGCGGTGTTGAGGGCGACGGGGCGCGAAGCCCCGCCGGGAGTCGAGGCCGCGCCGCCTCGGCGTGCGCGCCGAGCCTCGCGCGCCGGCGAGTCGAGAGTGCCCGCGCTCGCCCCGTGCCTTGGCACCCAGAGCGACTCGCCGTCGGCGAGGGCTGCGGCCAGGTTGAGGCCCGCGAGCTCGGCTCCGGGCAACAGGCCGCCTGCCGCCTGGACGGCGTCCGCGCCGCGCGCGCCCTGGCGCAGCTGGTAGACCCCCGGTTGCTTCACCAGCCCCTTGACCTGGACGTGGATGCCGCCCTCGAGCAGCAGGGGCTCCGAGCGGGCGCTCGGAGCGAGGCAGCCGAGCAGAAGGCAAGCGATCGAGAGGGCCTTGCGCATCGCGGATCTCCTTTTTCGATCAATATACTACTGATATTAATTATATCAAAATCATGACCGCCGATCGCCGCCTTTGCTTCCCTTCCCTTGTGGGGGCGCAGGCTTCCGGGATTCCGTGGTAGACTTCTATAAAATTCGACTAAATCCGGATTAATGACGCCCCTTCAAGACAGAGAGGATCATCGCATCATGGCCGAATCGCTCAACCTTCGTCGCCAGGTCATCATCAAGGCGATCGTCACCGACACCTTCAAGCAGCAGGCCTCGGCCGAGCTCCAGGCCGCCCTGCAGAACGTCGACATGAACCTCCAGCAGCTGGAGTTCCAGGGCAAGCGCGCGATCGCCGACCTCGAGAAGAAGAACATCACCCCCGCCGGCCCCATGGTCCAGCAGCAGATCGAGGGCATCAAGCAGCAGATCGAGGGCGAGCGCGGCCAGCTGATGGCGGCCAAGAACGACATGCTCCAGAAGCTCAACATGATCGGCCAGCTCGACATCGGCTCCGAGTTCGTCCAGGCCCAGGTCGACAACTTCGTCGACGTGGCGATCGGCGACAACCTGTACCTCAAGCTCTCCTCGCCCGAGGTCATCGTCAAGGACGGCGTGGTCGTCGAGATCCGCACCCCCGAGATGATGGCGTAATGAGCGAGACTGCCGAACGCTACATATCGGTCGGCCGGATCCTCAAGCCCCACGGCGTTCGCGGCGAGGTCAAGGTCGATCCGATGACCGACGACCCCGCCCGCTTCAAGAAGCTCGGGCGCATCTTTTGCCTGCGCCCGAGCGGCGAGCGCGTCACCCTGCACATCGAGGCGGCGCGCCTCGCCGGGGCCGAGACCGTGCTGGTCAAGTTCCGCGAGTACGCCACCCCCGAGGCGGTCGATGCCCTGCGCGACTCCTTGATCCAGATCCCGCGCAGCGAGGCCCCGCCCCTTCCCAAGGGCAAGGTCTACTACGCGGACGTGATCGGCATGGCCGCGCGCGTCCAGGAGACCGGCGAGGTCCTCGGGACCATCACCGCCATCATCTCGGGGGGCAACGAGCTGCTCGAGATCGCGCGGCCGGACGGCAAGGAGCTGTTGATCCCCTGGGTCGACGCCTTCGTCTCGAAGGTGGACGCCGAGGCGCGCGAGGTCTGGATCACCCCCGTCCCCGGCCTGCTGGAGTCCTGAAGCTTGCGGATCGACATCCTGACCCTGTTCCCCGGCATGTTCACGGGGCCCATGACCGAGAGCATGATCAAGCGCGCCCAGGAGGCGGGCCATCTCGACCTCGGCATCCACGACATGCGCGAGCATTCGACCGACAAGCACCGCATGGCCGATGATCGTCCCTTCGGCGGCGGCGCCGGCATGGTGATCAAGCCGGACATGGTCTTCGCAGCGGTCGAGAGCCTGCCTCGCACCGAGCGCACCCGCATCATCATGACCTGCCCGCAGGGCAAGCGCTTCGAGCAGGCGGACGCGAACGCCCTGGCCACCGAGGAGCACCTCATGTTCCTCTGCGGTCACTACGAGGGCTTCGACGAGCGCGTGCGCGAGCACCTGGTCACCGACGAGTACTCCATCGGCGACTACGTCCTGACCAACGGCGAGCTGCCCGCCATGGTCATGCTCGACGCCATCGTTCGCCTGATCCCCGGGGTGGTGGGCAAGGAGGAATCCACGCGCGAGGATTCGTTCTACACCGGCATCCTCGACTACCCGCACTACACGCGCCCGGTGGATTTCCGGGGGTGGCAGGTCCCCGAGATCCTGCGGGGGGGGAACCACGGGGCTATCCAGCGCTGGCGGCGCGATCAGGCCCTGCTGCGAACCTTCCAGCGGCGCCCCGAGCTGCTGGCCTCGGCGCCCCTGGACCGCAAGGACCTCAAGTTCCTCAAGGAGCAGTGCGGCTGGGAGCCGTAGGGCGTCCGGCAAAACTGTTCCTTCGAGCCGCCCACGGCGGCCAACAGTCGTAACATGCCTGGTTTTGCTGGATGTCCTCGAGTTAGCCAAGCGACTTGGACGGGTAAGATCGGAGTGGTCCGCCCGTCCCCACACGAGCCAGAGGTGCATCTTGTCCCAACTCAACCGCATCCTGACGAACTTCGTCGTCACCGAAGAGGGGATCGCCAAGATCCAGCACTTGCTTGCTGACCTGGTCAAGGACGTGGACGCCGACGCGGCGATGCTGGTCGAGAAGAGCGGCCAGATGATCGCCACCGACGGGGACGTGCAGGGGCTCGACACCACCGCGATCGCGAGCCTGGTGGCCGGCGCCTTCGCCTCGACCCGCGCGGTCGCGCGCCTGATCGGCGAGACCGAGTTCCAGGCCATGTTCCAGCAGGGCGAGAAGGCCTCGATCTTCATGTCCGCCCTGGGCACCAACGACATCCTGGTCGTGATCTTCAACGACGTGAGCAAGACCGGCCTGGTCAAGGTCCAGGCTCAGCAGGCGGCCGTCGCCCTGTCGGCTCAGCTCAGCCAGATGCAGACCGGCAAGTAGCCTTCCTCCTCGGATCCTTCGATTCGATCGTTGCTTGGCCGGAAGTGGTGCTATACTGGGGGCGCCACTGCTGGTTTTGGACCGTTCGTAGGAAGCGAGGACTTGGTTGCGCCCTGGTTTGCCGCCTGAAATTGCCCCCTTGGCATCGGCGCCGCACGACCTTGCGCCCTGGACGCTCGGTACGCGCACCTTCGCGTGGGGCGATCGCACTTACGTGATGGGCATCCTCAACGTGACTCCCGACTCCTTTTCCGACGGCGGCACGCACGGCACCGTGGAGGCGGCACTTTCTCACGCCCGGCGCATGCTCGCCGACGGGGCCGACCTGATCGACGTGGGCGGCGAGTCCACCCGCCCGGGCTCGCTCGCGGTGTCGGCCGAGGAGGAGCGCGAGCGGGTCGTGCCCGTGATCCGCGCGCTTCGCGCCGAGACCGATGCGGCCATCTCGATCGACACCTGCAAGGCCGAGGTGGCGGACGCCGCCCTTTCGGCCGGTGCGCACCTGGTCAACGACATCTCGGGCCTGGAGCAGCCTGCCATGCGTCGTGCGATCGCGCGGCACAAGGCGGCGGGCGTGGCCATGCACATGCAGGGCACCCCCCGGACCATGCAGCAGGCCCCGCGCTACGACGACGTGGTCGCCGAGGTGCGCGCCTACCTCGGAGCCAGGCTGGCTCAGGCTCGGTCCGAGGGCCTGGACCGCGTCGCGGTCGATCCCGGGATCGGCTTCGGCAAGACCCTCGACCAAAATCTCGCCCTGCTGCGTCACCTGCCGGTCTTCCGGATGCTCGGCGCGCCCGTGCTGCTTGGAACCTCTCGCAAGGGGTTCATCGGTCACCTGCTCGACTTGCCCGTTGATCAGCGGGTCGAGGGCACCATGGCCACCGTGGCGCTCGCCGTCCGGGACGGGGTGGACATCGTCCGCGTCCACGACGTTCGCGAGGCCGTGCGGACCGTGCGGGTCGCGGACGCCGTGGTGCGCGGCGCGAAGGGGGGAACCCTTGGATAAGGTCCGGATCAGGGGGATCGAGGCCTACGGCTATCACGGCGTCTACGCGGAGGAGCGCGCCCTCGGGCAGACGCTCGTCGTGGACGTGGAGGTCGGGTGCGAACTGCGCCAGGCGGGTCTCTCCGACGACATTCACGACAGCATCAGCTACGTGGATCTGGTGAAGATGGTCAAGGAGGTCGTCTCCGAGACCCAGTTTCAACTGCTCGAGGCGATCGCCGAGACGATCGCCGCGCGCGTGCTGGACGTCCCGCGCGCCCAGAACGTCGTCGTGCGGGTGGAGAAGCCCCGCGCGCCGATTCCCCATCTGACGGGGACGGTTTCGATCGAAATCGTGCGACAGAAAGGATAAGGACATGGCCACGGTCTACCTCGGGCTCGGATCCAACGTCGGCGATCGCGTCGACTACGTCAAGCGAGCGATTGAACTCCTCGAGAAGCACCCGCTGATCGAGGTGACGAAAGTGTCATCCCTGTACGAGACCGAGCCGCTGGAGTATCCCGACCAGCAGTGGTTCGTCAACGCGGTCGCCGAGATCCAGACCGCGCTGCGCCCCATGCCCCTGCTGGACGCCCTGCAGGGGATCGAGAAGCAGCTCCAGCGCCAGCGCATCATGCGCTGGGGGCCGCGCACCATCGACCTGGACATCCTGCTGTACGGCGACGAGCTGCTCGCCGAGGCGCGGCTCCAGATCCCCCACATCCGCATGCACGATCGGGCCTTCGTCCTGGTTCCCCTGGCCGAGATTGCCCCGGACGCCGTCCATCCGATCCTCGGGCTCGAGATTGCCGAGCTCGCCGAGGGCGTGGACCGGAAGACCGAGGTCCGCGAGCTGGAGATGCAGCAGCAGTAAGCCGAACCCGCCAGAACGCCAGTCGGCCCCGGTGACAATCACCGGGGCCGACTGGCGTTCTGGGCTGAACTCAGGCGAGCGCGTGGCGCTGGGGGTCCGGGAGGAAGGTCTTGACCGTCTCGACCAGCTCGCGTCGGTTGAAGGGCTTGGACAGGTAGCCGTTGCAGCCGGCCTGGAGGGCCTCGCGGCGATCGCTCTCGAAGGCGAGGGCCGTCAGGGCGACGACGGGGATCTCGGAACCGTTCGGATGTTCCTTGATGCGGCGGGTGGCCTCGTGGCCGTTCATGATGGGCATCAGCATGTCCATCAGGATGAGATCCGGCCGCTCGTGCAACGCGACCTCGACGGCGTGCAGGCCGTTTTCCGCGAAGAGCAGGGAGTAACCGTGAGACATGAGCATGAGCTCGACGATCTTGCGCGAGTTCGGATCGTCGTCGACCACAAGAATGCGCTTCATGGCCATGTCCCTTTCTCCACGCGCGGAGGCGGGTCTCGCCTCCCTCGCCGTCCGGTCAGGTCGTCGGGTGAGATACCCCTGCCTGACCCTTTCACGAAAATCATAAGAATTATGAATAATTTTGTCAATAACTTCGCAAACTTTTGTGCAAAGCCACCCTAGCGCACCGTGTTGACTTGATGCTTGCGACCTATGACAACAAGGCTCCACGTCGCGCTGTCATCCTCCTGAGGGCGTCGAACGGCAGCGACGGCCGGGCTTATGGTCGTGTACCCGGTCGTATACAATTGTTAACAAACTAGCGAGGGTTTTTGTGAAGCTTCGTGATGGCGATCACGTGCTCAGGCCTCGGTGGGCACCTCGAACCGGCTGCCCACCTTGATCTCCCGCCAGCCGCGAGCGGCCTCGTCGGCGCTCTGCGCCTTCTTGTTGGGGAGCTGGACCTGCTCGATGCGCAGGACGCCTGAGCCGCAGGCGATCTCCCAGCCCGCGGGGCCGATCGAAAGGACCGTTCCGGGCAGGGCGCCCGCGGGATCGCGATCGCTCACGCTGGCCTTCAGGATCTTCACGATCGCTTCGCCGAGCACGGTCGAGGTGCCGGGCCACGGATGCAGCGCCCGGATCCGCTGGTGAAGGGCCGGGGCTCCCTGGCGCCAGTCCAGCTCGGCCATGGCCTTGGTGAGCATGGGGGCGTAGGTGGCCTGGGCGTTGTCCTGCGGGGTGGGCTTCAGGGTTCCCTCGAACCACGCAGGGAGGGTCTCGACGAGGGTCCGGGCCCCGATCTCCGAGAGGCGCTGGGACAGGGCGTCGGCCGTCTCCTCGGGGGCGATCGGGGTTTGCGCGGTGAGGATCATGGGGCCGGTGTCCAGGCCCTTCTCCATCTGCATGGTGGCGACCCCGGTCTCGGTGTCCCCGTTCAGGATGGCCCACTGGATGGGGGCGGCGCCTCGATAGCGCGGCAAGAGAGAGGCATGCACGTTGATGCAGCCGAAAGGCGGCAGTTCGAGGATCGACTCCGGCAGGATCTGGCCGTAGGCGACCACCACGATCAGGTCGGGGGCAAGGTCCCTGAGCGTGGCGAAGGCCTCCTCGTTTCCGCGCAGGCGCTGCGGCTGGTGGACCGGGATGCCTGCTTCGAGGGCAGCCGCCTTGACCGGCGGCATGGCGATCTGCTTGCCGCGGCCCACGGGGCGGTCGGGCTGGGTGAAGACGGCCTTGACGTCGTAACCGGCCGAGAGGAGGGCCTCGAGCGAGGGGACTGCGAACGCGGGGGTTCCCATGAAGACGATGGACTTGGGCAAGGGGGTGCTCCGTGCGTGGGGGGGGAACGTGGAAAGGCCTTCCGCCGATGACGGAAGGCCGAAAAGTGCTGGGGTCGACCTACTTGCGGGAAGAGATGCCCTTGAGCAGCGAGCGCACCTTGTCGAGGGGGCTCTGACCCGTGTCCTCGCCGGTTTCCGGCTCGCTGTCGGTTTCCCGGGAGCTCTGGTAGCGGCGGTCCAGGATGTCGTCGATCTTCAGGGAGAGGTCTGCGGTGGGGCTCTTGACGAAGGCTTCGCGGCTGTAAGTCGTCTTCATGCTACACCGACACTTCGACTTGTAAGGCGTGGGTCTCCTCGGCGGCGATCTCGACGTGGCGCTTGTAAGCGACGAGCAGGCCCTTGCGCTGGGCGTCGGCTTCGTCTTCGATCACGGTCTCGAGGTGTTGAACGTACTGCATCAGGCTCATCTGGAGCTCCTCTCGGGCAAGTTGCGATTGAGTCCCCTCGCGGAGTCTATCGCCCCGGCCTTCCGGGGACTTGCCTGATTTTCACATTAGTTAAAACAAGCGGCGAGTCGGCCAGGCCCCGGTCTAGCCGAACCGGCGCTTGTAGCCGCGCGCGTAACCCACGTAGGCCTCGGCGGTCATCTCGATGCCCTTGCGCTGGTCGGGGGTGATCTCCTTGATCACCTTGGCCGGCACGCCGACCACCAGCGAGTTGGGCGGGACGATCATGTTCTCGGGCACGACGCACCCGGCGCCCACGATCGAGCCCTTGCCGACGACCGCCCCGTTGAGCACGGTGGCGCGCATGGCGATGAGGCAGTCCTCCTCGATGGTCGCCCCGTGCACGATGGCCCCGTGGCCGAGGCTGACGCGATCGCCGATGGTGCAGGGGTGCTTGGCCCCCACGTGGAGGATGCAGCCATCCTGGACGTTGGCGCCCTTGCCGATGCGGATCGGGGCGATGTCGCCGCGGATGACGCAGTTGAACCAGACGCTCGCGTCTTCCTCGATCTTGACGTCGCCGACCACGGTCGCGTTGGGCGCGATCCAGGCGGTGGCGGCGACCTTGAGGTCGTCGACGAGCTGGAAGTTGCGGGAAATCTCGAGGTCTTCAGTCATGCGACTGATTCTACAACTCGAAGAGGTCGTTGGAAAGGGCCGGGTTGAGCGTCAACGCCGGTACCTGGGCGCGGAACACCACCGAGCCGCCCTCGAAACCCTCGACCTGGCTTGGCATGCGGCTCTGCCTGTCCACCGCGATCCGCACCACGGCGAGATCGGGCAAGAGCGAGCGCTCGCCGGTGGCCTCGATCAGGTCCGCCGCTCGGCCGTTGATCGTCGCGGTGCCCACGTGGCGAAGCGTGGCGCCGGGATCGAGCAGGCCGTTGACCAGGGCGACGAGATCCGTCTGGTCGATCCGGTAGCCGCGCAGCGAGAGCACCTGGGGGTCGTCATAGGCCATGGTCTTCTTGATGAAGCCGACCTTGACCGTGATCTTGCGATCGCCCAGGTACACCATCTTGGCGCCGCGCTTGAGCATGGAGTCGGCCTCGGTGACGTTGGCGCGCAGCTTGCCGGGGCGGCTCCAGTAGAAGTCGGCCTTGCTCCTGCTCTGCTCGCTCCCCTTCTTCTCCCAGAAGGAGACGGCGCCCGAGACGGTGTTGAGGCCGGTCCAGGCGCGCTTGACCTCGGCGACGACCGCGTCGGCCTGGGCGTCGGCCTGGGCGCGGACCCGGGTCGGGCTCTCGAGGTTCAGGCCGGGGACGAGGCCGCAGCCCGTGGTGAAGGTGGCGGCGACCAGGGTCGCGACGGCGATCAGGCGATGAAGCGAGCGCATGGGACCTCCTGCGGGTGAATCGACTTGCAATTTGATTTTAATGGATGCTTAATCTTTCGTAAATCTGCCCCCGCCGCCCCTGGGGCCGATCGCCAGATGAAAGGCGCTCAGGGCGGGTATAAGCAGCCAGTAGCGATCCGCAGGAAGGAGCACCGCCTTGGGGGGACGTCCCGACTTCATGCAGCAGGCCATGCCCAAGACCCCCTTGCCCGGTCTGGCCTGGGAGGCGCTCGCCCCCTTGGGGGTCAAGTCGCTCTACGAGCCCTTCGCGGGCCTCGGGGCGAACCTCTACGCCTTCAAGCGCAACGGGGTCCGGGTCCTCGGCAGCGAGCTGCTCGAGAGCACCACGGGCGCGAGCCGCGCCCTCAACGCGAACAACGCCACGCGCCTGAGCCCCGAGGCGATCGCGCGCTTCTCGGCCGCCACTCCCCCCACCCTCGCCGCCTACCCGCGCTTTTCGCCCTGGGTCGAGCGCCACTTCTTCGACGAGGCCCAGGCCGCCCATCTCGGCTACTGGCGCGAGCAGCTGGAGGCGCTCTCGGGCTACGAGCGCGACCTGGCGCTGGTGGCGGTGGCCTGGATGATCGACAACTGGATCAAGCGCCTCGAGCAGCCGGGCACCCCGAGCGCCAGCCCGAGCGCCCTCTCCCTCTACCTGAAGCGCGCCAACCAGTGGGTCTGGGACAACGGCGCCTCGAACGACGTGCGCCGCGGGGCGCCGATCGCCGTGGCGCCGAGCGTCCAGGCGGATGCCTGCTATCTCTACCTGGAGCCGCCCCTGGTCGCCATCGACCTGCGCTCGTGGCTCCTCGAGGCCTGGTTCCAGGGAGAGCCCGAGGCCGACCTGAGCGCCTTCTACCGCGACAACCCCTTCTACGCGCCGGCCGACGAGTACCGACAGGGGGTCGAGGCCCTCTTCGCGAGCCTCCAGCACATCCCCATCTGGGCGATCCAGTACCGCACCGAGGAGCTTGACGCGCTGTGGGGCGATCACCCGAGCTGGCTTTCGGGCCGCGAGCTGGTGGCCCAGCAGCACCTGGGCATGGGCGAGGGTGCCGAGGGCGAGATGCTGCTGGTGGCGGTTCATTCTTAAGCTTGTCTTTATTCCAGGTAAAGACCTCCTTATCTCGTTAATTGTCCATTAAAAACCGAAAGGCCGCGTTAAGGGGCTTCCATAACAATCGATAGTAGGCCGGTCGCGCAGGGCATAATGCCGACACGGCAAGAGGATTGGAGGTCCATCATGGCAGACAACTTGCGGCTCAACGCCAATCGCCCCGGCACCGGCCGTCTCGGCCCCCTCGCGCCCTCGAACGCACCCGAGCAGGCTGCCGAAGCCCAGCCGGCCGCCGGTGCGAGCGTCGTCAAGAAGGCCAAGACCGACACCCTTCGCCTCAGCTCCGAGGCGGCGGGGGCGACCGGGCCGCTGGACCCCACCAAGCTGAACGACATGGCCAAGGCCGTCGGAGCCGTGCAGGGCGAGCGCCAGCAGGTCTCGGACTTCCAGGCGCGCATCAATTCGATGGTGCCGGGCGGGGTGCGCTTCGAGACCAAGGACGGCGCGAGCTGGACCTCCGGCGAGATGAGGAACCTGCTCGAGGTGGTCGAGGGCATGTCGCCGGGCGATCGCCAGGCGCTCTCGGGCCTCAACTTCGTCCGCACCGGCCAGCTCGACACCGCCGCGGGCGGGGATGCGGCCGTCTCCAAGCACTTCGGCAAGGAGCTGGGTGACGTGGCGGGCCAGAGCGCCATGGCCAGCGCCCAGACGGGCACCAGCGAGTCGACGGGCTTCATGGCCCAGGTCAGGAACTTCGCCCTGCACTCGGCCGAGGTGCTCGAAGGCATCCCCGTCCTACGCTTCATCGGCAAGAGCCTCAAGGCCATGTTCGGCCAGGAAGCCCCCGAGCGCGCCATCGTGCTGGGCAACTCGGGCTCGCTGGTCTCCAAGAACGTCTGGGCGCACGAGATCGGCCACCAGGTGCAGATGGTCAACCGGGGCTGGAACCCCGAGAAGATCGCCGAGTTCGGCAAGCTTTCGGGCTGGACCGAGAACTACGCCGACGGCAAGGCCTACGCCGCCGACGGGGTGGACAACCGCACGGGCGAGAAGCTCCTCTTCGACGAGCAGGTGCTCAAGGCGGCTCGCTCCGACAACTTCGTCTCCAAGTACGCCATGACCAGCCCGACCGAGGACTTCGCCGAGTCCTACCAGGCCTTCCTGAGCGACCCCAAGAAGCTGATGCAGGTCGCCCCAGAGAAGTTCCTGTACATCAACGCCCAGTCCCAGCGCTACGGCGCGAGCGAGGTCAAGGGCTTCGCCCAGCAGGCGGGCCAGGACCTGGAGGCGGTCGCCACCGAGCTGATGCTGAACTCCGGCCTCAAGCAGCAGACCCTCGATGCGATCCTCGGGGTCAACGGCCTGAGCGCCGACAAGGGCGCCCTCGTCTCGGAAGCCGCCTCGCAGCTGGCCTCGGGGGACGCGCTCAGCCAGGCCTGGGCCAAGATCGCCGTCGAGGCCAAGGATCCGGCTTCGGCTTCGCGTCTCCTGTCGAATCCCGAGGCGGCGCTCGGCGACATCTGGGGCAAGCTCGATGCCGATGAGCAGGCTCTCTTCAAGGATGGGGCCTTCATGCAGGCGCGTGTCGCCGAGCTGCAGGGCGGGACGGCCAGCTTCCGCTCGTCGGCGGATGCCACCCAGACCGAGGCGCACCGCCGCGCCATCGGGGATCTGGTGGGGGGCCTGCTGAAGGACCCGGCCTTCGGCCAGGCGCTGGGGGCGAACCCCGCGCAGGCGCTGCAGGCTTCGGGGCTCGGCGCGCGACTCGCTCCCGAGGTCGCCGAGGCCTTTGCCACCAACCCCGAAGCCGCGCGGAAGCTGACCGAAGAGCTGAGCCGCTTGATGGCGAACGCCGGTGCCGAGGAGCGGACCCGCTTCGCTCAGAACCTCGATCGCGCCCTGGTCCAGCTGGGGCCCGAGCACTTCTCGGCCTTCGCGATGGCGCTCAACAACAAGGCGAAGCCCGACCTCGCGGCGTCGATGCTGCGCCAGGTCCTGGAGACCGGGAACGCCGTCTATCAGGGCGGCGGAGATCCCCCGATTGCCTAGGCTCACTCAGGCGCAACGAGCAGTGCTCGACGAAGTAAACCAATGAGCTTTGTGGACCTCCATTCGGAACTGTCGCTTTTTCTCGAAGCCCAGGCTTGTGACGGCACGCTGCAAGCATTGCAGCGTGCCGTCCTCGATAAGGCGCTCGCGTCGCATCGCAGCGCGGGGCACTTTCCGGTTTCGGACATGCCTGGTGCGCTGCTGTCCGCTTTTTCCGCCTCTCCTTCGGACCAACTTGGTCTAGGAGGGGCTTGCGTCCTTTTTTATGCCTTCGCCGATGTCACGGATGATGCGCAAGACAAGGACCTGCAACCTGACCCCTGGCTGAGGTGGGGATGGGAACAGGCGGTCAACACCGGTTTTTCACTCCTGTTTCTCTGTCTACGGTGGATTCGTGAGCGTTGTCCATCGCACGCGGCAGGGATGCTAGCTTCCCTCTTCAGCGAGGCCGGGCTGTCCATGACCCATGGGCAGCACCTGGATCTGATGGGCCAGTCCGTGGATTCGCCGCGCCTTGATCGCTACCTGAAGACGATCGAGTTGAAGTCCGGAGCGTCTTTCGGGGCTTATGCGAGGGCTGCCTCGATGATCGGCGCCCGCGACGAGGACGACTGCAAAGCGTTTTACCAGTTTGGGAAGGCACTTGGCATGATGTTCCAGATGATGAACGATACCCATGAGCTCTGGAGAAATGAGCTGAGCTCCGACTTTCGCAATGGCAGGCTGACGCTGCCGCTCGTCCTTGCACTCGAACAGGGACGCGACGAGGGTCTGATGGAACTCCTGGAAGGTGACCGTACCCTGGAACGGCAACATGACTTGGTGCAATGCCTCGAGGCCAAGGGGATAAGGGCAAATGCGACCATGCGCATCGAGCTGCTCAGGCGAGAGGCGATGCAACTGGCGAGTCGTTTGGGAGTGCGAGACGAGCCGTACTTGAGTTTCCTTCTCGGGATGCCGGCCTTTCCGATAGACCGGGTCATCGCTTAGCAACAAGGCTGTAGAAAGGTTCCATTGTAGTGGCTGCAAAAAGTAGGTTGAGCAAGCATCTGTTGAATCTGCTGGTGCTGATCTCTTTCGTGATCTGGGGCTTGGCGATGGTTACGACCGCCAAGATGATCAATCAACCCTTTCCCGGGTTTCGCTATGAAACGACTCTGACCATCTCTGCGGCGAGCGATCCGAGCTGGAACGGCTCAAAAGCGAAACTGCAGCAGTTTGATCGCCTGCTTGGCGTCGATGGAGCGGTTCTTCGCACCGCGTTCGATCTCGAGCGGTACGTGCAATCCAAGCCGGTAGGAACCGTACTGCGGTATGACATCCTGCGAAACCAGACACGGTTGAATGTTGCCGTCGCCACTCAGGTTTTCAGCTTCAATGACTGGTTCAAGAGCTTCCTGCCGCTCCTCATCGTGGGGCTTCTGCACCTCATCGTGGGCGGCGCGGCCTTCTGGATGAAGTCAGGCAACATCACCGCCCAGGTTCACCTGCTGATGAACGTGGCAACCGCTTGGTTCGCGATCGGTGGCTCGGATTACGATGCTGGGCACCTTCTGGGGCGGTTTTACGTGGCGGCGCTCGCTTTGATGGGTAGCGCGTATCTACACCTTGGAATGGTATTCCCTAACCCGCCCCATTGGCTCAAGAGGCGCCCCTGGTTGAATCTGTTGCCCTACGCGCCTTCGTTGCTGTTGCTCGCTTTCTGGCAATTCATTTTTCGGCCGGTTGGCCATTTCGAAAATCCAAAGGGCCTCGATCTCCACATGGGGCTGCAGGATGTGGCCTTCGTGTGGATCTTGCTCGGAGTGCTTTGCTTGGTCGGAAGTATTCTCTTCCGTCTGGTTCGTAGCAAGAGCATTCGTGAGCGGCAGCAAGTCAAGGTCTCCTTGCTTGGCGCTGCTCTTGCGTATTTGCCTGGGACGGTTCTCTGGATCGTTCCATATCTGGCGAACAACAACATCGTCGATCAGTCGGGACTTCTCGTAAATCTTTCTTTTGCCTGCTTCGTTTTCTTCCCGCTGTCCGTCGCCTACGCCATCGTCCGTCACAAGATGTTCGACATCGACTTGGTCATCAAGCGAACCCTGGTCTATGCGGTGGTGGTGGCGGCCCTTTCAAGTGTCTACTTCGTCACGATTGCCGCGATTCGCTGGGCCATCGAGCACCTGATGGGATCGGGCGGCAACACGACAGGCAATATCCTTGCGACCGCCTTCGTGGCGCTCGCCTTCGTGCCGGTTCGCAACCGAACGCATGCGATTATCGATCGCCTCTTCTATCGCAACCGCTACGACTTCCGCTCGGTGCTCAGCGACTACACCCGCTTCACCAAGGAGAACCCCGAGCTCGACGCGGTGCTCGACAAGTTCGTCGAGGTGGTGGACCAGACGGTTCACCCGCGCCACATGTCGATCATGATCCGGGACCCCAAGTCGAAGAACCTGAACGTCTACAAGACGAGCGGCCTCTCGATCTTCCCCGAGGGCTTCGCGATCCCTGCCGATGCTCCCGAGATCGGCGAGCTGTCCAAGGCCCGGCGGACCGGCCTCAAACCTTCCAAGGCGACCACCCGCCAGCTCTCGCACATGGACGCCTTGGGCATCGCCTTCTGCGTGCCGCTCGAGATCCGCGGCGAGATCCTGGGGATGGTCAACGTGGGCCAGAAGCTCTCGGAGCTTGAGTACAGCGCCGAGGACCAGGGGCTGCTCATGAACATGGGCCAGCAGCTGGCGAGCGTCATCCGCATCCACGAGATGACCAAGGCCGAGGTCAACCGCGCCCGGCTCGATGCCGAACTCGAGACCGCGCGCCACATCCAGGCCTCGCTGCTTCCGGCCGCGGCCCCCGCGCCGGCGGGGCTCGAGGTCATGGGCTCGTCGGAGTCGGCCTACGAGTTCGGCGGCGACTACTACGATCTCGTCACCCTCCACGACGGCCAGCTGCGCGTGGTGGTCGGCGACGTGGCCGGCAAGGGCGTGCAGGCGGCGATGGTCATGGCCATGGCCAAGAGCTGCTTCTTCAACCAGGTGAGGGTCGATCCCGACCTGCCGACCGTGATGAAGGCCATCAACCAGATGATCGTCGAGACCATCGACGACAAGAAGCACCGCAAGACCACCCTCATCTACGGGGCCATCGACCCCGAGGCCAAGGTGCTGCGCTACAGTTGCGCGGGCCACCAGCCGCCCCACTACTACAGCGCCGAATCCGGCAGGGTCGAGGAGCTGCCGATCCCGGGATCCTTCCCCTTCGGCGCCTCGAGGATCGCCAAGTACCAGGAGATCGAGGTCCAGCTCCACTCGGGCGACGTGCTCGTCTTCTACACCGACGGCGTGACCGAGGCCGAGAACCCCGACCACGAGATGTTCTACCGCATCGAGGAGGGGCCGGACGGCGAGGATGTCGAGTATGACCGCCTCAAGGAGGTGCTCGAGGCGCACCACGACGCGAGCGCCCACGAGATCCACCGCCAGATCCTCAAGGCGGTGAGCGCCTGGGTCGATGGCGGCCCGCAGGGTGACGACATCACCCTGGTGGTGGTCAAGGTCGCGTAGCGCGTCACGACGAACCCCCGGCCATCGGCCGGGGGTTCGTCGTGCTTGGTGCTGGCGCTCTAGTGGACCTGGCGCACCACGCCGATCACGCGGCCCTGGACCTGGACGCGGTCGACGAAGATGGGCGCCATGGTGGCGTTGGCCGGCTGGAGGCGGAAGCCGCCCTTCTCCTTGTAGATGCGCTTGAGGGTGGCTTCGCCGCTCTCGAGCAGCGCCACGACGATCTCGCCGTCCCGGGCCGAGGCCTGGGGCTTCACGATGACCATGTCCCCCGGCATGATGTGGTCCTCGATCATGCTCTCGCCCGTGACCTCGAGCGCGAAGTTGCCGGTCGAGGCCCACATCCCCTTGAGGTCCAGGGTCTCGGTGGCGTCCTCGATGGCCTCGATGGGCGAGCCCGCGGCGATGCGGCCGGCGATGGGCAGGCGCGCGGTCTCGGCCGCGTCCTCGCGCGTCGGCGTGGCCACCATCGCCGGAGCGCCCATGTCCATGACCTGGATGGCGCGGTTCTTGCCCTTGTCCCAGCGGATCAGGCCGCGCTCGGCCAGGCCCGTCAGGTGGTAGTGGATGGTCGAGGTCGAGTGCACGCCGAGCGCCTCGACGATCTCGCGGATCGAGGGGACGTAGCCCCGCTCGGTGATGGAGCGACGCAGGAAGTCGAGGACCTCCTGCTGGCGCTTCGGCAGCTTGGTGTCGGACATGTCGCCCTCCGCGGAAGTTGAAACAAAGGTTCGAGAACTCCAATCTAGAAAAGAAGCGATCGCTTGTCAAGGAGCGGTCGAACGTTAAGGATATTTCAACCCGAGCTTGTCTTCCCTCTTGTCACCTCCGAAGCCGATCGTTTACACTGAGGCTGTTAGCACTCCTTCGATGTGAGTGCTAAGCCCTTCTAATCCAATCGTTCACCTTACGAGGAGGTTCACAACCATGGCCACTGCTACCGCGCAGCAGATCCGTCCTCTCGGCGATCGCATCGTCGTGAAGGTCGTCAAGGAAGAGAAGACGGCCGGCGGCATCGTCCTGCCCGACACCGCCCAGGAGAAGCCCCAGATCGGCGAAGTCGTCGCCGTGGGCTCCGGGCGTTTGCTCGACAACGGTGAGCGCGCCAAGATGGAAGTCGCCAAGGGCAACAAGGTGCTGTTCGCGAAGTACGCCGGCACCGAGGTCAAGCTCGAGGGCGAGACCTATCTCCTGATCAGCGAGAAGGACATCCTCGGCATCGTCGAGTAGTCCCCTTCCGGAAGTCTCATTCGTCAGCACCGATTCATCCTTTCAACCTAGAGGAGATTCAACCGATATGGCCAAGCAGATTCTGTTCGACGAGCAGGCCCGCCGCGCGCTCGAGCGCGGCGTCAACGCCGTCGCCGACGCCGTCAAGGTGACCCTCGGCCCCAAGGGCCGCAACGTCGTGCTCGAGAAGAAGTTCGGCGCGCCCCAGATCATCAACGACGGCGTGACCATCGCCAAGGAGATCGAGCTCGAGGATCCCGTCGAGAACACCGGCGCCCAGCTCGTCAAGGAAGTCGCCACCAAGACCAATGACCTGGCCGGTGACGGCACCACCACCTCGACCGTCCTCGCCCAGGCGATGATCCGCGAAGGCCTCAAGAACGTGGCCGCCGGCGCCAACGGCATCATGGTCCGCAACGGCATCCACAAGGCCGTCGAGGTCGCCACCTCCGAGATCAAGAAGCTCGCCAAGCCCGTCGAGAACAAGTCGGCGATCACCCAGGTCGCGACCATCTCGGCCCAGGACGAGGAGATCGGCAACCTGATCGCCGAGGCCATGGAAAAAGTCGGCAAGGATGGCGTCATCACCGTCGAGGAGTCCAAGACGACCGGCACCACCCTCGAGACCGTCGAGGGCATGCAGTTCGACAAGGGCTACCTGTCGGCCTATCTCGTCACCGACGCCGATCGCATGGAGGCCGTCATGGACGAGCCCTTCATCCTGATCACCGACAAGAAGGTGACCGTCGTCGCCGACCTGATCCCCATGCTCGAGAAGGTCGCCCGCGCCGGCCGTCCCCTGGTCATCATCGCCGAGGACGTCGAGGGTGAGGCCCTGTCGACGCTCGTCGTCAACAAGCTCCGCGGCATCCTGAGCGCGGTCGCCGTCAAGGCCCCCGGCTTCGGCGATCGCCGCAAGGCCATGCTCGAGGACATCGCCATCCTCACCGGCGGCACCGTCATCAGCGAGGACGTGGGCCTCAAGCTCGAGAACGTCACCGTCGAGATGCTCGGCAAGGCCCGCCAGGTCCGCGTCAGCCGCGACAAGACCACCATCGTCTCGTTCAAGGACGAGGCGACCGCTCAGAAGGTCGAAGCCCGCGTCGCCCAGATCCGCAAGCAGATCGAGGAGACCGAGAGCGAGTTCGACAAGGAGAAGCTGCAGGAGCGCCTCGCGAAGCTCGCGGGTGGCGTTGCGGTGATCCAGGTCGGCGCCGCGACCGAGACCGAGCTCAAGGATCGCAAGCTCCGCATCGAGGACGCGCTCGCCGCGACCAAGGCTGCGGTCGAAGAGGGCATCGTCGCCGGCGGCGGCACCACCCTCGTCCACCTCACCAAGCCCCTCCAGGATCTCATGAGCAAGGTGTCGGGCGATGAGCGCACCGGCGTCGAGATCGTGATGCGTGCCCTCGAGGCCCCCCTGCGCCAGATCGCCGACAACGCCGGCATCGAGGGCGCCGTGGTCGCCGACCAGGTCAAGAACCACAAGGACGGCTTCGGCTACAACGCCATGACCGGCGAGTACGTCGACATGATCAAGGCCGGTATCGTCGATCCCGCCAAGGTCACCCGCTCGGCCCTCGAGAACGCGGCTTCCATCGCTTCGATGCTCCTCACCACCGAGGCGCTCGTCGTCGACAAGCCCGAGAAGAAGGGCGGCATGCCCGCGATGCCCGAT
>DATNQI010000034.1 GCA_036704125.1 Pantanalinema sp.
ACCCTCGCGCGAATCAGAGCGCGGACAGGCTCTCCAGCTCGTCCCGGCCGAGGAGCCGCCCGAGATCCAGCAAGAGCAGCAAGCGATCCTCGCGCTTGCCGACCCCCTTGAGAAAGCTGGAATCCCCCCCCGATCTCACCATGTCCGGCGTCGGATCGATGGCGTCGGCGGCGAGGCGCAGCACCTCGCTGACCCCATCGACGATCAGACCCAGGGTCCGCTGGGCCACCGAGACGATGATGATCCGCGTCTGCTTGGTGTGCTCAGCCGGGGCAAAGCCAAACCGTCGGCGGAGATCGATCACCGGAACGATCTTTCCCCGGAGGTTGACCACCCCCTCCACGAACTCGGGCGATCGCGGGACCCGGGTGATCTCGGCCATCCGAACGATCTCCTGGATCAGGGCGATGTCGACCCCGTACTCCTCTTGATCGACGAAGAAGCTCGCCAGTTGAAGCAGGGCGCCGGGCTCCGCCACCGTCTCAACGGACATCTAGGCCCCCTTCCCGCTCGGGAGCGACAGCGCGCCGACGCGCCGCTCGAGCCGGCGCTCCGGCTCGTCCACCTTGAAGAAGGCCACTGCCGCCTGAAGGCTTTGGGCCTGGTGATTGAGATCGTCGGCGGCCCGAGCCACCTGCTCGGTCGCGATCGCCGCCTCCTGGGAGCTCTTGCTGAGGCTGTCGACGGCGATGACCACCTGGCCGGCGCCCTGACGCTGCTCGGAGGTCGCGTAGGTGACGGTCTTGGTGAGCTGGTCCATCTCGCCCACCGCGCCCGTGACCTGGTGGTTGATCGCCGCCATCTGCTCGGCGGCGGCCACGATCTGCTGGCTGGCGCGGGCCTGCTCGCTGCTCGCGGCCGAGACCTCGCTGAGCAGGACGGTGACCTGCTGGGAGGCGTCCTTGATCTTCCCGAGCGCGTCGCCCGTGCGATTGGCGAGCTCGGCCCCTTCCGTCACCTTGGAGGCTCCCTCCCGGGTCGCGCCGACGGCCTGGGAGGTCTCCTTCTGGATGCCCTTGATGAGGCTGCCGATCTCCCCGGTCGCCTTGGCCGAGCGCTCGGCGAGCTTCCTCACCTCGTCGGCGACCACCGCGAAGCCGCGGCCCGCCTCGCCGGCCCGCGCCGCCTCGATGGCGGCGTTGAGGGCCAAAAGATTGGTCTGCTCGGCGATGTCGTCGATCACCTCGATGATCGCCCCGATCTCGCCCGAGCGCTGATCCAGCACCTGGATCGTCTCCAGGATGCCCCCCATGGTCTCCGAGATTGCCCTCATCCCGGCGATCGTCTTGACGACGGCCTCCTCGCCGGCGTCCGCGGCCTGGGCGGCCTGCTCGGATACCTGGCTGGCGTGGGCGACGTTCCCCGCCACCTGCTGGATGCTCGCCGCCATCTCGGCGATCGAGCTGCTGGTCTGGGTGACCGCCGCGGCCAGCTCGTCGGACTGCCCCCTGATGAGGGTCACCTTGTTGCCGAGGGTCTGGACGCTCGAGTCGACGGACTGGAGGTTCGCCGCCATCTCCTCCATGGCCGCCGAGGTCTCCTCGGCGCTCGAGGCCTGGACCGAGGTCGTCTTCGAGAGCTCGGCGCTCGAGCTGCCGACCTGCTCCGCCCCCGCCCCGACCGAATCGGCCGCGGAGCGCACCTGAGCCACCACCTCGCGCAGGCTGGCGATCATTTGGGAAATCGCGTTGCCGAACTGGTCACGGTCGCTCTTGGGCGTCACGGAGCTTCCGAGATCCCCCCGGCTCATCGCCTCGGCCACCGATGCCACCTCCTTGAGGTAGGCGATCATCTGGCGGAAGCTCTGGGCCAGGTCGCCCAGCTCGTCCCGGCTCTTGACCGTGACGTCCTGCTCGAGCTCGCCCTTCGCGATTCCCTCGGCAGCCACCGCGACGGTGTTGAGGCCCCGGGAGATGGCGCGGGAGAGGAAGAGGGCGATCGCGACGCCGAGGGCGATCGCGATCGCCAAGAGCCCGAGGACCATGACCCGAGCTTGCTCGTAGGTCTGATGGCCCGTCTCGTTCGCCGTCCTGGCGATCCCTTCCTTCTGCTGAGCCAGCTGGGTCATCTCGTCGTCGATCCGATCGACGATCTTCCGCGCCTTCTGTGACACTTCGAAGGCCTTGGCGTGATCGTTGCGCCGCGCGAACACGGCGACCTGGTCCTGATAGGGCTGGAGCTCTTGGAGGTCCTCGCGGACGCGCGCGATGCGCTGACGCGCGTTATCGAAACGGACGAGACCCTCGTACTGGGTCAGGTAATCCTGCACCTTGCCGTAGGACTGCTGCACGCTGGCGAGATTGCGCTCGACCTCGGCCGGATCGGTGGCGAGGATGGCGTTCTTCTCGTCGCGACCGCGGTAGATCAGGTTGAGATTCGCCTCCTTGATGATGGAAATGCCCATCACCTCTTTCTTGTACATGTCCTCGAGCATGCCGTTGACGGCGCCCAGCTTCGCGAGCGCAAAGAAACCGACAATCCCCATGAGCAAGAGGACCGCGCTGAAACCGGCCAGCAGCTTCGTTCCTATTCTTAGTTTCATGAACCCCCCTGAAAACATCATTGATGACTTGCGTTCCTGCCTCGTGACGGCGGATCCGCCGCAGCACGAAACAAAATCCAGTAGAAACGAATGACCTGTCGATATTCGCTCCACTCTCTGGAATGCTATCTCAGATGCTCATTAAATGAGGCTATTTTTAATATTAGTTCATGAAGAAGTACATATTAGTTCATGAATTAACTTTTCTCGTGAACTAATGCTTATCACTCCGCAATTCTGCCTGCGGCTCGCCGTGTCAGGGCAAACCCGCGCCAAAGCGGGCCAGAATTCAGGCGATAGGCCCAGGCAGCATCGGAGGAGCTTTCCTTCAATTAATCGAGCGTTTCCCCTGTCGCGAAGCGAGTCACGATGAGAGAATGAGATCCGAAAGAACGAGCCCGAGCAAACAAAAAGAGGGTCGATGATGCCCCGACCGGATCCGCTTCTCTCCAGCATTCTCGCTCAGAGCGCTCGCCACGGCCTCTTCGCAGCCGGCGAGCACGTTCTCGTCGGCTGCTCCGGCGGGGCCGACTCGCTGGCGCTGGTCCACGCCCTGCGCGCGCTCGCCCCGGACCGGGGCTGGCACGTCGAGGCCGCCTACGTCCACCACGGCCTGCGCCCCGAAGCGGATCGCGAGGCCGAGCTGCTGGCCTCGCGCATGGCGAGCTGGAGCGTCCCCTTCCGGGTCGCACGGGTCGCGATCAGGCTCGCGCCCGGCCAGAGCCCCGAGGAGGCCGCCCGCGACGCCCGGTACGCGGCCCTCAACGCCCTGGCCCGCGCCTCGGGCGCGACTCGCCTGGCGCTGGGCCACCACGCGGACGACCAGCTCGAGACCGTCCTCTTGCGCCTGACCAAGGGCTCCGCCCTTCCTGGGCTGCTCGGCATCCCCATCAAGCGCGAGCAGCGCGAGGGCCCCTGCATCGTTCGCCCCCTCCTGGAGGTGACACGCGCAGCCATCGAGGCCTACCTGGAACACCATGGACTCGATTGGTTCGAGGACCTGAGCAACCGCGACGCCGCCATCCCCCGCAACCGCCTGCGGCACGACGTGACCCCGGTGCTGCGCGCGCTCAATCCCGCCATCCACCGCACCCTGAGCCTGAACCTCGCGGTGCTCGCCGACGAGGACGACTACCTGAGTCGTCAGGCGCAAGAAGCCATCCGGCCCTTGCTGCGCCACGAGGGCCAGGGCCTGATCGGCCTGGAGGCCGCGGGCCTTGCGCTCCTGCCTCCCGCCCTCCAGCGCCGCGTCCTGGCTCAGGCGTACGTCCAGGTCCAGGGCACCCGCCGGGGGATGACCGCCCAGCGCCTGGAGCGAATCCGAGCGGCGGGAGAGGGCGTGGATGTGGGCGAGGGGCTGCGAGCGGCGGTGCAGCACGGGCTGCTGCTCCTGTACCGGGTGTTCGAGGCGCCGCCGCCGGTGCCCGCGCTTCCGGGCGTGACGGTCGCGCTGGCCGGCACGCGGCTCGGCCTGGAGCGAGCCGAGCCGCCCTTCCTCGCCCCTCGGGGGGCATCGGAAGCCTTCGACGCCGATCACCTGCCGCCCGATCTGGTCTGGCGTCTCGCCCGCCCCGACACCGATCGCTTCGTCCCCTGGGGCCGGCAGAAAGCGCGCCCGCTCGCGCAATTCCTCGCCAAGCAGCGCTTGCCGCGTCCTGTCATGGAGCGTTTGCCCGTGCTCGCCGCAGGCGACGACGTGCTCTGGGTGGTGGGGATACGGCGATCGGCCCACGCCCCGATCGGCCCGGCGACGCGGCGCGTCGTGAAGGCGATTTGCGAAAAGCCGCGGGGG
>DATNQI010000035.1 GCA_036704125.1 Pantanalinema sp.
GTTAGAGTTGAAGTTTACTAAAAAGACCGTATTTGTCCGATTCAATCCCGGACGCACCTGAGGAGCGAGAACCGCCACCCATGATCACCCCCGAGCACCTGACCCAGTACATCCGCCAGGCCATGCCCGACGCCGAGGTGACGGTGACCGACAAGACGGGCACCTCGGACCACTTCATCCTGCGGATCGTCTCCGATGCCTTCGAGGGCAAGAACCCGCTGGACCGCCAGCGCCTTGTCTACCAGGTCCTGAGCGACCCCATGAGCGACGGGCGCATCCATGCCCTCGAGATCCGCACCGAGACCAAGTCCTGACCGTCCCCGCCCCCACTGAAGAGGAGACCCCATGAGCGAGCTGTTCAAGATGGCCGACACGGCCGTCGAAGAGGAAGTCCGCCGCGAGATCCAGGAGCACAAGATCCTGGTCTACGGCAAGGGTACCAAGACGATGCCCATGTGCGGGTTCACCCGCGAGACCGTGCAGTTCTTCGATCGGTACGGCTACGCCTACGAGGTGATCGACGTCCTGAGCAACCCGGCGAAGCGCGAGGTCCTCAGCCGCATGACCAACTGGCCCACCCTGCCCAAGGTCTTCATCAACGGCGAGTTCTACGGCGACACCGACATCCTCGATCCCATGGCCGAGAAGGGCGAGATCGAGCCGCTGCTCAAGAAGGCATTCGAACAAGCCTAGCCCCTCGCCTGGATCCCGCGCGCCCCGGATGCCTTCCGGGGCGCGCTTATTTTTGGCGCGCCGAAAAGAACTGGCCACTCTGACCAGCCTTGGCTCGTTCGCCTGCTTCTACACTCGGGGGTGTCGAAGCGAGGGGTCGATCGTGTCGAACGTGCTGGTCATCGCCATCATCCTGCCGTGGCTGTTCGCGGCGCTGCTGGCGCTCCTGCCCAAGGGCCTGGAGCGCTGGGCCAGCCGCGCGGCCCTCGGGGGCAGCCTCTTGACGGCGCTGAGCCTGACGCTCGCCTGGCGAGACCTCTCTCCCGGCGCGCACCTGGTCACCGTCGCCGAGCTCGATTGGCTGAGCGTCCCGGGCGGTCGCCTCTCGGTGGCCTACGACGGCCTCTCCTTCCTCTTCCTCATGCTGACGGCCTGGATCGCCGTGGTGGTGGTCCTGTTCTCAGGGGCATACCTGCCCCATGCCCAGCATGCCGAGCACGGCGATCGCAGCGAGTCGAGCTACTACGCCCTGCTTAGCGCCTTCACGGGCTGCATGTTCGGCCTCCTGCTCTCGGGGCACCTGCTCGGGTTCTACGTCTTCTGGGAGCTGACGAGCCTCGCCTCCTTCCTGCTCATCGGCTTCTGGCATCACGAGGCCCGCGCGCGCGAGGGCGCCCTGCGCAGCCTGGGAATGACCACCGCCGGCGGCGTCATGATGCTGGTCGGGTTCGTCGGGCTCGGGCTGAGCGTCGGGGCGTGGGGCTTCGGCGAGCTGCTCGCTGCGGGCCGGGTCGGGCCGCACACCCCGTCCCTCGCCGTGTGGGCTGCCCTCATCGCGGCCGGGGCCCTCGCCAAGAGCGCCCAGGTCCCCTTCTCCAGCTGGCTGCCCGGAGCCATGGCGGCGCCGACGCCGGTGAGCGCCTACCTTCACTCCGCTGCGCTGATCGCCTCGGGGATCTATCTACTGGCGCGCTTCTTCCCGCTCTTGAGCGGCACGCCCACCTGGCACTGGCTGCTCATCGCCTCGGGCCTGGTGGGTGGGCTGTTGGGGGGGCTCATCGCCCTGCGGCAGGACGAGCTCAAGGCCATGCTGGCCTACTCCACCGTCAGCCAGTACGCCTTCATCGTCCTGGCCTTCGGGCTCGGCACCCAGGCAGGGGCGCAGGCGGGGCTCTACGCCTTCTTCATCCACGCGTTCATCAAGGCGGGCCTGTTCCTGCTCAGCGGGGCGGTGACGCACCTGACCGGCGAGAAGCGCTTCGAGGCGCTCGGCGGCCTGGCCCATCGTCAACCCGTGCTCGCTGTCCTGGCCGTCGTCCTGGCCCTGTCCCTCGGGGGGGTGCCCATCTTCGGCGGCTTCTACTACAAGGAGGAGCTGCTCCACGCGGCCCTCGAGAACGACGCCTGGCTCCTGCTCGGGGCCCTGCTCGCCGGAGGGGGGCTCACCTTCCTCTACATGATGCGCTTCTTCAACGAGATCTTCCGGGGCGATCTGCCGGCTCCGCTCCACGTGGAGCGCCTTCCGCTGCGCATGACCTTCGCGATAGCCCTGCTCGCCGGGGTCTCGCTGGCCGCGGGCCTGGCTCCCAACTGGATGAACCATGCCCTGCTGGACCCTGCGATCGAGAGCGTCCTGCGCCACCCCGCGCCCTTCAGCGTCGAGCTGAAGTTCAGTGGCCTGCTGCTGCTCAGCCTCGTGGTCCTGGCCTGCGTGGCGGGCCTCTGGGCCCTATGGCGGCGCGGGGTGCTGCCGGAGGAGTGGCTGTGCCGGCTCCCCAGTCGCTTCGCCTTCGGCGGCAAGCACATGCTCGGGTGGTACTCCGCCGCCTCCGAGACCCTGCTCGGCCTTCACGACGGCAACCTCAGGCACTACCTGCGCTGGGAGCTGAGCGCGGCCGCCCTGCTCACGGTCGGCTGCTGGTGGGGGATCTCGTGGGGGACGCTCCCGGTGCCCGCGCGCTTCGATCTCGCCGTCACCCTCATGCTCGCGGTCGTGCTGCTGGCCGCGGCAGCGACCATCTGGCTGCGCTTCCACGTGCTCGCCGTCATCGCGCTGACCATCTCGGGCTACGCGCTCGCGGTGGTCTTCGCCCTCATGCACGCGCCCGACGTGGCTCTGGCGCAGGTGCTGGTCGAGACCCTCGCGACCTTCTCGATCGTGGTGGCCCTGAACCAGAGCCGGCAGATCAATCCGCAGCAGACCCGGATCCTGACGGCGGGCCGCCGTGACTGGGGGCGATGGGCCATCTCCATGGGGGTGGGCGCCATCATCGGCTGGCTCACCTACTGGGTGGGAGGGCGCGCCCCCCACTCCTCGATGGGCGAGCGCTATGCGGCCGATGGTCACGCGCTGAGCGGGATGTGGGATCTCGTGACGGCGATCCTGACCGACTTCAGGGCGCTCGACACGGCGATCGAGATCCTGGTCTTCGCCGCGGCGGCCCTCGCGGTGGTGGCTCTCTTCCGGCGTCGGGAGGAATCCCATGAATAATCCCCTCGTGCGCTTCGTTGCGGCTCTGGTGTTCGGGGTGACCTGGGTGATTGCCTGGCAGGAGATCCTCTATGCAAGCGAGCTGCCCGGCGAGGGTTTCACCGCCTCCATCCTCCTGCTCCTGGTGGTCCTTCTCCAGTACGCGGTCATGGGGCGCGCCGAGGCCGCCCGCCGCTTGCCGCCACCGGTCTTCGCCCGTGCCATGACCGCGGGATGCCTCCTGTTGCTCGTCCTGGTTGCTGTGCCGCTGGCGTGGGGCGGATCGGCCCTCGAGGTCTTCAAGATCCCGCTCGGGCCCTACGCCCTCTCGAGCACCACCCTCTTCGATCTGGCCCTCTTCCTCACGGTGAGCGGGTCCATGCTCGCGGCCTTCTGCGGCGTCACGGAGAACGAGGTATGACGGCCGTCTACGCGGTGGCCGTCGGCCTGCTTTTCACCATCGGCTGCTACCAGCTGCTCGGCAGGGATCTGCTGCGCATCGCCTTCGGGATATACATGGCCTTCAACGGTGTCAACCTGCTCATCATGGCGCTCGGAACCGTGCCGACGGGGGCCGCCCCCTTCGCCCAGCTCCGCGGCCCCTACGTGGATCCGCTGGTCCAGGCGATGGTCCTGACGGCGATCGTCATCGGGTTCGGGCTCGCCACCTTCCTGCTGATCCTGGCGGCACGCCTCGCCCAGGCGCGCAACACCCTGGACGCCGAGGCCATGCGACGGTGGCGGCGATGAGCCTCGCGTGGCTGCTCATCACCCCTCTGGCGGCTTTCGTGGCCGTGCTCTCGGCGCGGAGCCGGCCTCGCATGCAGGCGCTCGTCATCATGGCCATGGCCCTTTGCTCCTGCATCTTGAGCGCGGCCCTTTTCGCGGCGGGGCCCGCACCGCTCACCTACGCCCCTGGCGGCTGGGGGGAGCCGCTCGGGATCCTGCTGCGCGCCGACCCCCTCAGCCGTCTGATGTTGCTGCTGACGGGCGTCCTCTTCAGCGCGGGAGCTGCCTGCCATCTGGGCCAGACGTGGCAAGGGGGGGCACCCACCGGGCGTCCCGTCTACCACATGGCCTTCCCCTTGCTGCTGCTCGCCCTCAACTGCCTGTTCATGACGGCCGACTTCTTCAACTTCTACGTCTGCTTCGAGCTGGTCGCCGTCTCCTCGTACCTCCTCGTCGCGATGGGCAAGCATGCGCCTTTCGAGGCCGCCTGGAAGTACTCGGCCCAGAGCGTGATCGGATCCATTTGCCTGCTCACCGCCATTTGTCTGCTCTACAGCTGGACGGGGGCTCTGAGCATGGCCGACGTGACGGCGCGCCTCGAAACCCCCGCCCGCTGGGCAGCGCCGCTTCTTCTGGTGGCCTTCCTGCTCAAGGGCGCGATCTTCCCGTTCCACTTCTGGCAGCCGGACGCCCACGCGGCGGCGACCACGCCGGGCAGCGTCCTGCTGGCGGGCCTGCTCGTCAAGGTGGGATTGTACGGCCTCTTGCGCTTCTGGCCCCTGCTCCTGGGCGCAAGCCTGGAGAAGGCCTTTCTCGTCATCGGGGCCGCCTCGATCCTGTTCGGGGCGATCGCCGCCTGGCGCCAGAGCGATGCCAAGCGCCTCCTGGGTTTCTCCACGGTGAGCCAGCTGGGCTTCGTCCTGCTGGGGCTCGGGATGGGAAGTCCCGGGGCGCTGGGGGCGGCCGTCTTCTTCCTGGTCGCCCACTCGCTTGCCAAGTCCCTGCTTTTCCTTGCCACCGGCAGCGTCACCGACCGGGTGGGCCAGACCGCCTTCGCCGAGCTCGAGGGAGCCGGCAGGGGAATGCCCATGGCCTCGGCGGGCTACCTGATCGGTGCGCTCTCGCTTGTGGGGATGCCGCTCACCGCGGGCTTCGTGGGGAAGATAGGCCTGCTCGCGGAAGGGGCCCGGCTCGCCCTGTGGCCGTGGGTGGGACTCCTGGCGCTGGCGAGCGTGATGACGCTCGGGTACTGCGTGCGGGCGTACCAGTGCCTGTTCTGGGGACCGGCGCACGCGAGGCCCCTGGCGGGTCGGGCGAACCTCGGTTCGTCCGGTGCGATCGCGGCCCTGTCGCTCGTGGTGCTGCTGATCGGGGTGGCCCCTGCTCCTCTCTGGGAGTGGAGCCTCGCGAGCGCCGATGCCCTGATCGCCGCGCGGCTCGAGCGGGGGGCGCGATGAACGTCGCCTTCCTGCTGTTTTCGAGCGCAGCCTTGCTGGTCTGGTTTGCCCTGATCGGCCGCGCCGACGTGCCGGAGTGGTGCCTGGGCGCACCTGTCGTGCTGAGCGCCTGGGGCATCACGCAGCGCCTCGTGGATGCGCCGCTGCGCCTTGCGCCTTCACGCGCGCTGCCCTGGCTTCGAGGGGCGGTCGGTTACCTCTTGGGCTTCGTGGCCCCCGAGATCCCGCGGGCCACCTTGCGGGTTTTCGCCAAGGTCGTGCGGCCTCGGCAGGACGTCCAGTCCGCGATCATCGCCGTCCGGCTCCCCGAGGCGTCGCGCGCGGCCCTCATCTTGCTCGCCTACGGGATCTCCCTGACACCCGGTCAGTTGATCGTGGACATCGACTCCGAGGCGCACGTCCTCTACGTCCACATCCTGGATGCCGCGGACCCTGAGGCGGCACGCCAGGAGATCCTCGCCCTTTACGCGCGCTACCTCAAGGAGGTCATCTGATGCTGAACGCGGTGCTGATCGCGGCGCTTTCCTTCCTGGTCCTTCTCGCGTTCGCCACCACGTGGCGGGTCGTCACCGGCCCCACGATCCCGGACCGGCTGCTGGCGGGCGACCTCACGGTGGCGATCCTGACCTTCGTGCTCGCGATCGCCGCCATCCTCGGCGGGTCTGAGCTCTACCTGGACGCGGCCCTGGTCGCGGCCTTCCTCGCCTTCACCAGCACCATCGTGCTCACCCAGTTCATCGCCGGCGGCAAGGTGTTCGACGCATGATCGCCTGGATCGGCCTGTGCGCCCTGCTGCTCGGCATCGCCATCACCGCGGCGGGGGTGGTCGGCATCTACCGCTTTCCCGACGTCTACGCGCGCCTCAACGCCCTGGCCAAGGTGACGACCATGGGCGCGGTCCTGGTCCACCTCTCCTCGGGGGCCCTGCTGCCGCCCGGGCAAGGGGGGAAGGCAGTCCTGACGGCGCTCGTCCTGCTCCTGACCACTCCGGTCGTCACCCAGGCGATCGCCTACCTCGCGCACCGCCAGGGCCTGCCCAATCGCCTGCAGCGCGACGAGCTCGAAAGCGACCGGGCGAGCTTCGGGCTGTGATGTCGCGCTGGCGGCGCGAACCTAATACCGTAGGCAAAAAAGCCTACTCTCGAAGGGGCCATGCTGCACCCACAAGTCGCCTCCCGTGCTCTAAGCTGGAGAAGGTGCTATTTTGTGGCGCCTGGCACGATGGGGAAGGCGTCCATGAAAGAGAGCATCAATCGTCACCTGATCGGGATGCGAGCCGCAGGCTGCATCGCCGTCCTGTTCGTGCACGCCTTCACCGGTCCGCAGGAGCCGCTGCAACCGCTCCTGGAATCGCTCAACCAGCTCGCGCGCTTCGGCACCCCGCTCCTGCTCTTCATCTCGGCCTACCTGATGTTCGGGGCTTCGGGGCGAACGCCCTTCGACGTGCGCCGCTTCGTGCAGCGGCGCTTTCAGTACATCGTGCTGCCCTTCCTTCTGGTCTCGCTGATCCAGATCGCGCCCTTCGTGCAGCAGCGACAGTTCCTCAAGATCGGCATCCATTTCCTGACGGGCGGTGGGAGCCACCTCTTCTTCGTGCCCCTGATGATCCAGGTGTACGCCTTGTACGTGCTGCTGCGCGTGTGGGGGCGGCCCCTCGACTGGCGGCGGCTCTTGCTGCCGAGCTTGCTGGTATCGCTCGTCTGGTCGTGTGCCTGGCTTGGCCTGGATGTCCAGGTGAATCGCTGGCAGTGGCTTCTGCCTGGCTGGCTTCCTTTCGTCGTCCTCGGGGCCCTCTGCGCCACCGAGCCGAGCTGGCTGCCCGCGTTCTGGCGCCGCCACGCGCTCCCCCTGAACGCTGCCTTGCTCGCGGCTGCCGGTCTCGTGGCCGTCCAACTACATGTCTTCGGTCCTGGGTCGCTTTCGAGCGTGCAGCGGGAAATCCTGTCGACCAGCCGCGGCCCGGCGGTGATCGTCTACGCCTTGTTGTTCATCGCATGGTGGGTGGCAAGGTGGCCGCAGCTAAAGGAGCGAGAGCTGCCGCCGCTCATCGGCCTCATCAGCAGCCGTTCGTTCGGCATCTACCTGGTACACCCCTTCGTGAACGGGGCCTTGTCCGCGGTCCCCGCCTTCCTGAATGCTCCGTTGTTCCTGAGGGTGTTGCTCATGCTGCTCGCCTCGCTCGCCTTGGTCTGTCTCGTCGGGGCGCTGCCCGGGGGGAGCTGGCTGGTCGGCAAGCCCAGCCCCACCGGGATCACGCCTCGGCGCGAGCAAGTGGTCGCCTGAGGTTCTGCGGGCGCGAGGGCATGTGCGATCGCGCGTGCTCGTCACGGCGGTGAGTTTTTGTCGGGTACGACGCCTGGGCGCTCGTGGACGTCTACCCGACCACGCTTCGCACGAACGAGGTGGCCCGAAAGGCGGCGGCCCCGGAATGATCCGGGGCCGCACGGGGGCTTATGCCAGGGCCTTGAGGGCGGCCGCGTAGTTCGGCTCCTGGGCGATCTCGGGGACCTGCTCCTCGTAGACGATCTTGCCCTGCGGGTCGATCACGACCACCGCCCGCGACAGGAGCCCGGCGAGGGGGCCGTCCTGCATGGTCAGGCCGTAGCGCTCGGCGAACTCGTGGTGACGGAAGCCGGACAGGGACACCACGTTGGTGAGGCCCTCGGCGCCGCAGAACCGCGCGTGCGCGAAGGGCAGGTCGTTCGACACGCAGAGCACGACGGTGTTGTCGAGCTTCTCGGCCGAGGCGTTGAAGCTGCGGACGGACGCCTGGCAGACGCCCGTGTCGATGCTCGGGAAGATGTTCAGGATGACGCGCTTGCCCGCGAAGTTCTTGAGCGAGACGTCGCCGAGGTCGGTCCTGGTCAGGGTGAAGTCGGGGGCCGTCGTGCCGACCGGCGGGAGCTGGCCGGACGTGTGGATCGGGTTGCCCTTGAAGGTGATGGTCGCCATGGTGCCTCCTTGTAATGGGGTGCGTTCGGATCATTCGGAAAGCCGCTCCCAATTGTAAAGGAATATCCGGAGTCCACCAGGCGAGGCTCAGTGGATCTTCTCTTGCCTCAGCATCAGCTCGAGCGCCCACGCGAGGCGCCGGGCACGCGTCTCTGGCTTCTTGGCCGACTGGATGCGGTAGTAGAGGGCGAAGCGGTTCGCCTTGTCGAGGCCCTCGAAGAAGACCTTGGCCTCGGGGTGCCGGTCGAGCAGGGCGAGGAAGTCCTCCGGCATGCGCGCCTGGCTCGGTGAGTCGTAGGCGGCGTCCCACTGGCCGTTGCGCTTGGCCTCCTCGATGGCTTGCTGGCCAGCGGGCTGCATCTTGCCGGCCTCGATGAGGCGCGCGACGTGCCCCCGGTTGGCCTTGGACCAGGGCGATCGCGCCTTGCGGGGCGAGAAGCGCTGCAAGTAGCTGTGCGCGTCGTACGCGTTCTTGGTGCTGTCGATCCAGCCGTAGCAGAGGGCCTCGTCGAGGGCTTCCGCATAGGTGAGGGTGGGCTGCCCACTCCCCTTCTTGTAGAGGCGCACCCAGACGCCCGGGGCCCGGGCGTGGTGGTCGGCGAGCCATGCGCGCCAGTCTTCCTGGGAGGCGAAGGGGAGGATGGGAAGGTCCTTGAGGGATTCAGTCGGCGGTGGGGTCATGGTTTCCGGTTCCGTTAAGGGGGCTGAAGAGAGTTTACCCCGTGAAGCATCGGTCGTTCCAGCGCCGAGGAGCCGGCATGCCGAGATTTCCGCGGGCGGGGGCCGGGTAAGAAATAGTGGAGTACTTGTTTGCTTGGAGGGCGTTCATGACTTGTCCAGCTTGCGGCCATTCCCTGAGCCAGGTCCCGGCGGGGACGATCGTCGTCGATGCCTGTGTTCAGGGCTGCGGTGGGCTCTGGTTCGACGCTTTCGAGCTCAAGAAGGTGGACGAAGCCCATGAAGCCGCAGGGGAAGCCCTGCTCTCCATTCGACCGGCGGGGGATCGGGCGTCCGTTCGAGACGAGAAGCGCCGCTGCCCGAAGTGCGCCGGCGTCGCGCTCTTCAAGCACTTCGCGAGTGTCCGGCGGCGCGTGACGGTCGATGAGTGTCCGGGCTGCGGCGGCTTCTGGCTTGACGCCGGCGAGCTGGAGCAGATCCGGGGCGAGTTCGCAGGCGAGGCCGAGAAGGACCACGCCACCGAAACAGCGATCGCGCAGCAGGTCGATTCGCTGGCTGCCGGTGCGATCGCCGAGCGGGAGGAGAACCTGGCGCGATCGCAGCAGGTGGCCCGCATGTTCAGGCTGATCTGCCCGAGCAACTACCTGCCGGGCAAGCAGGACTGGGGGGCCTTCTAGGCGGCCGCGCACGCCACGGCGCAAGCTTCCCACCGATTCAAGGAGCCCCCTCATGACCGAGCCCATTCGCGAAACCGGCATCCGCCGCTCCAGTCCGCTTGCGACCACGGTCAAGCGCGGCACGCAGAAGCTATCGGCCAGCGTTACCTCCGCCATTCGCAAGGGGACCGCGAAGCTGAGCGCGGTGCCGGATCGCCTCCACCTCTCGACCGCCCAGAAGCTGAAAGAGGGCAACCGGATCGCCCTGTCCGAGGCGGGCGGCACCCTTGCCGGCGTCTTCACGCATCCGCTCGGCACCCTCAAGAGCATCGCCAGGGGGATCGGGGATCTCGTCGTTCATCCGGACAAGGCCGTCGCCTCGGTGGCCGATCGCTTCAAGCGGGATCCCTTCGACGGGGTGGTCGCCACGGCGAACCTCGGGGCCGCGTACGCGGGTCTCGGCTCGCTGGCGCTGGTCGCGGGGGCCTTCGTCGCGGCTCCGTTCACGGGGGGCGCCTCCCTGGCGATCCTGCCCCTGGCGGGTACCCTGGGGTCGGCGGCCGGCGCAGCCGGCCTGGTGACGCTCGGGGCCTCCTTCGCCAAGAACCAGGTGGATATCGCCCGGAGCGAGACCCGCTCGGAGCTCGAAAAAGAGGCGGGCGAGCTCGGGGCCGACTACGCCAACGCCGGCCTCCAGGCGGTGGGCTACGGAGCCGGCAAGGCACTCCACAAGGCGGCCGAGGCGATCAAGCCCAAGAACCTCACCCCTTCCTCGGCGCAGCGCGCTTACGACACGCTGGCCGACAAGGTCCGGGAGAAGCTCGCGCATCAGCAGGCCGACGCCCACGGCGGGGTCAAGACCAACGACATGAGCCTCGAGCAGGTCCGGCAGGAAGGAATTCGCCAGGTACAGGAGGCCGTCGACTGGAGCGTGCAGGGTAAGCGCGATCTGCACGTTGTTGACGTAGACCGGGGCAGCTTCGACGGGCTCTCGGACGTCGGCGATCGTCGGCTGGCCTTCCACGGGACCCGCGAGGAGATCGGCGAGCTGATCGTCAAGAACGGCTTCAAGCCGAGCGAGATCGGCGACTATGGCAGCGGCGTCTACCTCGCGACCTCGCCGAAGACGGGGGTGGGGTACGCCGACAACGTCACCATCTCGCGATCGCTGGGGAAGAACAAGCAGCCTGTCGTCGTCACCACCGAGGTGGCCACCGGCAAGGTGCTGGATTTCCTGGCGGACAAGGATCGCTTCCTCGAATGGGCCAAGGCGCGCTTCGATCCCACCGATCTGACCGACCCGGTGAACGCGCCCTACGTCAAGCCGAACGTGCCGGTGAATCCTCTGGTCGATAACTCCTACACGCGGTACTTGCCGCGCTATGCCAAGGAGATGGGTTTCGACTCCATCCTCATCCGAGACGCGGAGGGGCTCGGCAAGGACTTCTGGGTGGTCCACGATCCCAGTCGCCTGGTGATCCGCCAGGCCATCAGCCTGGATGTCCCGACCAACCGCGAGCTCTTCCCCTCGACCATCGACGGTCGTATCGCCGCGACCGTCGAGCAGGTCCACACGACCTCCCAATCCGATAAATGACAATTTAGTCCGTTATTGTGTGAGAAATCCCACTGTGGGGGACATATTATTCGATTTGAAGTTCAGTAGCTGCTACGGACGGTATTATTGATCGAACAGGGTACATTGAAGGTGCGAGGGGTGAGACCCAAAGCAAAGTTGAAAAGGGACGGTAAACACCCTTAGAGGCGACACCGCCACAAGGCTTGCAATTAATGCGGTTACAGACCCCTCCGGCCCCTGCCTTCATGGCGGGGGCCACTTTCGTTGGGAAAGAATAGAGGGTTTATATCTCCTCGAATCTTTTGCTACTTTGTAATTTATTGATTAAAAGGATGTTTATTGCTTAATTATTGTAATACCCTAAGGCATCGATCGGTATTGAAGTTCGGTAGCGGCTACGGACGGTATTATTGACCGAACAGGGTACATTGAAGGTGCGAGGGGTGAGACCCAAAGCAAACTGAAAAGGGACGGTAAACACCCTAGAGGCGACACCGCCACATAGCTTGCGATTCAAGCGGTTACAGACCCCTCTCTGGCCCCTACCTTCATGGTGGGGGCCCAATTCATCCCTGAATTGCACCAGACGTTTTGCCTGCGATCAAGCACCCAACCATGCGATAGCAAGCTCACTCCCTGATGGTATCCCGGGATGCGGCCTTCCTTCCCGTGCTATGGCAAGATAATCCTGACCTGACTCCCGAAAACCGGGTCAGCAAGAATTTGGATCTCCCGGGAATAGAACCCGAGGAGGGGCAGTATGAAATCCAGCCGTTTCACCGAAGAGCAAATCATCCGGGCGATCAAAGAGGTCGATGCAGGCCGCAAGGTGGCTGACGTCTGCCGCGAGCTCGGCGTCACCGATCAGACCATGTACAACTGGCGCCGCAAATACGGCGGCATGGAAGTCAGCCAAGCAAAGCAACTGAAGCAGCTTGAGGACGAGAATCGGCGCCTGAAGCTGCTCTTGGCGGATGCCACCCTGGACAACCAGGCGTTAAAGGCGGCCCTCGGAAAAAACTGGTGAAGCCCGCAGCCAAGCGACGTCTCGTTCGGTACTGGGTGGATAACTTCCAGCTGAGCGAGCGCCGGGCCTGCGGGCTTGCGAATCTGGCCAAGTCGGTGTGGCAATACAAGAGCAAGAAGGCGGTCTCCGACGCGCCTCTCAAGGAGCAATTGCTGGAACTGGCTCGTGAGCGACCTCGCTTTGGCTACAGACGGCTCTGGGCGATGCTCCGGCGCCAGGGTGAGGTAGTCAATCGAAAGCGCGTCTACCGGGTCTACCGCGAACTTGGCCTGGCGGTCCGACGCCGCAAGCGCAAGAAGATCGCAGCGGCCGCCAGGGTACGGATGCCCGCTCCAAGCCGATCGAACCAGCGTTGGAGCATGGACTTCGTAAGCGATGGCTTGAGGGATGGCCGGAGGTTCCGTACGCTGAACATCGTCGACGACTACACCCGCGAGTGCCTGGCCATCGAGGTCGATTTCTCGCTACCTGGTGCGCGGGTGGTGTGCGTCCTGAACGAGTTGGCCGCCACGCGGGGCCTGCCGGAGGCCATAACGATCGACAACGGCCCCGAGTTCGCAGGTAAGGCACTGGACGAGTGGGCCTACGAGAAAGGAGTGAGCTTGCAGTTCATCCGGCCGGGCAAGCCGGTCGAGAACGCGTATATCGAGTCCTTCAACGGCAAGTTCCGGGACGAGTGCCTCAATACGCACGTCTTCAAGAACATGCTGCACGCTCGGGCGCTAATCAGCGCCTGGCGAGACGATTACAACCAGGTCAGACCTCACAGCGCCTTGGGCCTATTAAGCCCGCAGGAGTTCAACCGAGGAACCGCACGAACCGCGTGAGATCCAAAATTCGATCGGGTCAACCGAGGGTGTCAGGTCAAGCGGTCTAACGTCAGGCAGCAAGCTTGAGGAAGAGATCTGGGTGGAGTTCGCTAACGATCACTCTCGGCTGATGACCGTTGCTGACAGCATTCGCCGAGCAATGGCTGACACCTCAACGAGCGCGAGAATGCAGGCTCGCCTTTTTAGGTCACTACCTTAAAGGCGTACACTGAATATTTTTACGCTCATTGAATTTTGTATATATTCCACACTCCATTATTCATTTTCAACTTTACAAGAACTTGTCCATTTTTCTTTGATCCATGAATCCATAAGCGTAATGCAGAATCGCCAGTTTCTCCAACGTACTGATAGTATGAGTCAATTGGGAGAAGCAATACAATTTCTGGATTTCCGAATTCGTTTCTGATGTAAGGGTCGTTTGATAGGCGGGTCAGTGTCATGCTCATTGCATCGCTGCGAACAAGACTGGAATATGCCACTACCCAGATAACGAGGGAGAAAATAATAAATCCAGGAAGGCTCTTCTTGGTATATATAAGATATTTCTTTGCGATATTTGTAATGGTCATCATGTGTTATTGGTGGAATGCGAAAAACGCCCGAGAAGTATTTGAAATTTGCTCCAGTTGCCCGGCTTCTATCTGAAGCGTTGCTTTGACCGTCCAAGGTGTGCTCATCAATCTAGCAGGATCGAGGGTGACCGCCATTTGGTGCTGACCAGTGCGATCAGACGTGCAGGCGATTTGAAGAACGCCATCTCGTGATTTCCATACCTTTTCACCTGACCATTCCTGCCAGTGCTCTGCCAAATCTTGGAAGAACTCAGGTAGACCACCGCCCAAGTAGTCGTCGATGGTTGCAGAGGCTTGCAGGCCATCCACTTCAAGACTGGCTGTGAACTCGTCTATGAGACTGTCAGAGAATGATGGATTGCTGAGAATGAGCTTGTTTCGACCAAGTGGCGGAATGCTCAGAGTTGGAGAGGCGGTCATATCCACTGAAGGCGAACTCCCGGAGTGTTTACATTGCTGTGACCAAATACTCATAGGGAAATCGTACCCATGATTGAGCAGGGATTACCCGCTTGCCGACCCGTGAAACAAAACTCGTTTCATCTGTTTCATTCGTTTCAAGTATTGAAACTTGTACCGGCGCATAGCAAAAGCCCTCGGACCGAAATCCGAGGGCTCGTAATTGGAGCGGGCGATGGGATTCGAACCCACGACAGCCTGCTTGGAAGGCAGGAACTCTACCACTGAGTTACACCCGCACGGTGATTTAGAGAAATGGTCGGAGCGCTGGGATTCGAACCCAGGACCCTCTGCTCCCAAAGCAGATGCGCTACCAAGCTGCGCTACGCCCCGAAAAGGCGTGTTCAGCATAGCAACTTCCTCGGACGGTTGTCAATCGAACGCCGTGCTTGCTCGAGCGCATTCGAGCGTGAGCCTTAGCTGGGATTTAGCCATGGATTAATGAGGCCTTAAGAAAGATCCGCCCAGCGCTCCCTATAACGTTTGTGAGCTGTTAAGTGGTGCTCGATTCAAGGGGGAAATGACGATGCAAGTTCAACGTTCAATCGCGCTGATGCCGACCCGCGTGGCGGGGCCCGTCAAGGCAGGTGGCGGCGAGACCGCCCAGGCCCAGGCGCCCGCCCAGCAGATGGCCGCCCAGGGCAGCGACACCCTCAACCAGATGAACCAGCTCCTCGGCAACGAGCAGGACCTGGCCAGGCTGAACCGCGTCTTCCTCGCGAGCCCCGGCATGCTGCGCTTCGCCACCGGCGGCGGCATCCGCCGCGCCATCACCTCGTTCCTCACGGGCATCCCGAAGGATCAGCTCATCCAGTACGGCCAGATGGCCGACATGATGCGCGTCCAGGGCATGCAGCCTCAGTGGGCCCACCTCTTCGTCAAGGCCGGCATCAAGAACCCCGGCGAGCTCTCCAAGTACGCCGGCGACGACTGGTCCGCCCAGATCCAGCGCGGCATCATCTGGGGCGCCATGGCCGCCAAGGCCATCGAGTCGGCGGGCAACGGCCGCAACTACTCGCCCCCCTCCTACGACCAGATCAAGACCCTCGCCGGCAATTCCGTCGGCCTCGGCTCGGTCATCAACCTCGGAGTTCCCCAGACCCAGGGCTAGACCCTCCCCCTACAGCTCAATCCATCCAGACGCCTCGCGCCCGCCGTTCCCCCCGGCAGGCGCGAGGCATCGTCATGACGCCCATCTCGGCGCGCTCATATGGTAAAATCCCAGGGTTTGACCGCTCGTCTTTTCGACCCACCCCGAGAAAGGACCCCCCGTTGGATCTGCTTCAGTCCGTCGTGCTGGGCGTGGTGCAGGGCATCACCGAGTTCCTGCCCGTCAGCAGCACCGCCCACCTCATCCTCGTCCCCTGGTTCATGAACTGGCGCGATCCGGGCCTGACCTATGACGTGGTGCTCCAGGGCGGGACCTTCCTGGCGGTCATCTGGTACTTCTGGACGGATATCCGCAACATGCTCTGGGCCTGGATCCGCAGCCTGAGCAAGCCGGACCTCGCCAACGATCCCGACCAGCGTCTCGCATGGCTCGTGATCCTGGGCTCGGTCCCGGCAGGCGTCGCGGGCGTGCTGCTCGAGAAGCACATCGAGACGACCTTCCGCTCGCCCTACGTCATTGCGGCGACCCTCATCGGGGTGGGCCTCTTGCTGGCGCTCGCCGAGGTGGTCGCCCGGCACCAGAGAGAGCTGAAGGGCTTGCGCTGGCTGGATGCGCTCGTGATCGGCATCGGCCAGGCCTGCGCCTTGATCCCCGGCACCTCGCGCTCGGGCGCGACCATGACCGCGGCCATGTTCATGGGCTTCAGCCGGACGGCGGCGGCGCGCTTCTCCTTCCTGCTCGGTATTCCCATCATCTTCGCGAGCACCCTCTTCAAGGTGAAGCACTACGTGGACGACTTCGGCCTGAATCATCCCGGCCGATCGCTCGCCGACCACCTCCTGCAAAGCCCGAACACCGTGCCCTTCGTCGTGGGGACGGTGGTCTCGACCGTGGTGGGCTACCTGAGCATCCGCTTCTTGCTGGCGTACCTCCAGCGCGGGACCATGTGGCTGTTCATCGGGTATCGCCTGGTACTGGGGGCCTTGATCCTGGTCATGCTGCTGACCAACCGCCTGCCTGCCACCATGCACGTCGGCTAGCCGCGATGGAGGCCTTCGAGGTGACGCTGGACGGCACGCCGCATCGCTTCTTCTTGGGGGCGACGGTGCGGGACCTGGCGGGGCGCCTGGGCCCCGAGGATCGGGTGGCGATCGAAAACGGCCTCGCCACCATCACCGACTCGCACGGCAACGCGCTCGGCTCCGGCGGGGCGCTGCGGCCCCAGGGGCGATACTTGCTGGTTCGGACGGTCTGAACGAGTAGGGGGCGGGATTTCCCGCCCCCTTCGCCTTATGCCTCTACCGGGGCGAGGCCGTCCCGGATGGCCTCGAGCTCCTGCCAGCGCAGGTAGAGGGTCTCCACCTCGCGCTTGGCCGCGTCGGCCTGGTCGAGCAGGGCCTGGACCTCGTGGCCGCGCTCCGCGTAGAGGCCCGGGTCCTGGAGCATGCCTTCGAGCTCGGCGACCCTCGATTCGGCCTCCTCGATGCGGGCCTCGATGGTCTCGAGCTCCTTGGTCTCCTTGTAGCTCATCTTGCGCTGGGCCTGTCGCTCGGGCCTCGTGGAGGCGCTCGGCGCGGCGGGACCGGGCTTGGGGGCCGCGGGGACGGCGCGCCGCTCCAGGTAGCGATCGTAGGAGCCTTCCGAGTAGACGATCTTGCCATCGCCCTCGAAGGCGAGGATCCCCGTCGCCACCCGGTTGAGGAAGTAGCGATCGTGGCTGACGACCAGCGCGCAGCCCTTGAAGGCCACCAGGGCGTCCTCGAGGGCGCGCAGGGTCATCAGGTCCAGGTCGTTGGTCGGCTCGTCCAGGATCAGGACGTTGCCGCCGGTCCTCAGCAGCTTGGCCAGCTGCACCCGGTTCTGCTCGCCGCCCGACATGCGCTTGACGGGCGTGTTGGCCTGCTCGTCGGTGAAGAGGAAGCGCTTGAGGTAGCTGCGCACCGTGATCTGGCGATCCTCGATCGAGACCCACTGGGATTCGCCCGCCACCTCCTCGACCACGGTCTTCTCGGGATCGAGCAGGTGGCGCCCCTGGTCGGCGTAGACGAAGCGGGTGTTGACCCCCACCTCGATGGTGCCGCTGTCGGGCTGGTCCTGGCCCAGGATCATGCGCATGAGGGTGGTCTTGCCCATCCCGTTCGGACCGATGACCCCGAGGCGCATGCCGGCGGCAAGCTCCAGGTCCAGGTCCGAGACGAGGGTGCGATCGCCGAAGCGCTTGGTGACCCCCTTGAGGTGGACGACCTTGTTGCCCAGGCGCTGGGTCATGGGGATGACCAGGTCGAACTCCCCATGGGCGTCGGGCGGCCCCTGATCGACGAGATCCTGGAAGCGATCGACGCGGGCCTGCTGCTTGGTGCTTCGGGCCTTGGGTTGCTTGCGCACCCACTGCAGCTCGCGACGGATCGTCATCTGGCGGACGTGCTCGGACTTGGCCTGGGCCTCCTCGCGCTCGGCCTTGAGCAGGAGGTAGTCGGAGTAGTTGCCCACGTACTCGGCGAGCTTCCCGAAGTCCAGCTCGATCATGCGGTCGGCGACGTTGTCGAGGAAGTAACGGTCGTGGGTGACGAGCACCACGGTGCCGGAGTAGCTGGCCAGGTAGCCCTCGAGCCACGCGATGGTCTCGGCGTCGAGGTGGTTGGTCGGCTCGTCCAGCACCAGCAGGTCCGGCCGGGCCACCAGGGTGCTCGCCAGCGAGACGCGTCGCAGCTCGCCGCCCGAGAGGCCGCGGATGGGCCGGTCGGGGTCGGGCACCCGCAGGTGCTGCATGACGCGCGAGACCTCCACGTCGAGGTTCCACGCGTCGAGCCGCTCGATCTCGGCCTGGAGGCGCCCGTGCTCGGCGGCCGCCGCCGGGTCGTCGGCCAGCTCATGGGAGAGGGCATGATAGCGCGCGAGCAGGGCGCGGGCCTCGCCGAGCCCCGCCTCGACGCTCTCGCGCACGGTCGCGTCGGGGGAGAGGGTGAACTCCTGCTGCAGGTAGCCGATGCGCAGGCCGCGCGCGCGCACGACCTCGCCCTCGTCCGGGGGCTCCTGCCCCGAGAGGATCCGCATCAGGGTCGACTTCCCGGCGCCGTTGACGCCCAGGAGCCCGAGGCGGTTGCCCTGGTGAACGGTCAGGCTGACGTCGTCGAGGATCGCGCGGCCTTGGAAACGATGGGTCACGCCCCTCAGCGAGAGGAGGGGCTCTCCGGCGAAAACATCCATGTCTTCAGGATAGCACGACGCCCCGACGCTCGGCGTCTTGGCGGCTCTCGATCGTCGAGCGGCGCCTCGTCAGTAGACGTCGAAGAGATTGCCGAGGTCGGTGCGGCACCCCGCCGCGCTCAACGCGAGCATCACCAGGGTCGCAAGGTAGATCAGTCTGCGCATGGATGGGCCTCCTGGCGCTATCATACCCGGCGCTCGCCCCTTCGGCACGCCGCCTACTTGGTCAGGACCGCCTCGATGGCGGCGATCACGCGCTCCTTGCGGAAGGGCTTGACGATGAACTCCTTGGCGCCCGCCTTCACTGCGGCGACCAGCATGTCCTGCTGGCCGACGGCCGAGCACATGACGATGCGCGCGCCGGGGTCGTCGGCGATGATCGCCCGCGCGGCGGCCAGGCCGTCCCCGTCGGGCATGGTGATGTCCATGGTGACCACGTCCGGCTTGAGGGTCGGGTAGAGCGCGATCGCCTCGCGGCCGCTGCAGGCCTCACCGGCCACTTTCCACCCCTTCTCCTCGATGAGCTTGGCGATGCAGCGTCGCATGAAGAGGGCGTCGTCGACGATCAGGACCCGTAGGCTCATGTACTTCTCCTTGCGCAACTGGCGCCCACCGGCGCTCCTGTCTGTAGCTATTTTGTGAAATATTGAGAAAATCTAAACATAGTCACCTTTTTGTTGACATAATTGAAGCGAGGGGCCGCGGCGTCGGGAGCCGGAGTTCCTGGCGGCGCTTGCCTTCGCAGCTCGTCGTCCATCCGACGCCCTGCGATCGCGTCGAGGCGGGGTATGATGCGGGGGAGGCTCACTTGACTGTATTGCGGCTCCGCGTCGCCGGCAAGGAAGGATCTTCGGATGCGTTTTCTCTTGATCCTCCTGGGCGATCTGCTCGCGGTGGTGGCCGTCGCCCTCATCACGCGGGCGACCTACCGCGCCTGGGTCGCGCGCCGGCAGGCCCGCCTCTGCCCCAGCTGTCAGGACCTGGCCCTGCTGAGGGCCCACGACAACGTCTGCCCTGGCTGCGGGCAGCTTCACCTGGGCCCCTACGACCCTCTCGCGACTGAAAGGATCGATCCTTGAAGGAACTCCTGTCATCCAAGCCGTCCCTCACCAAGCCCGTGCTCGCAGGCGCCGGCCTGCTGCTCTTCACTGCCCTCTTGGCCTCGTTCGGGCTCGGGGCCTGCACGACCATCGAGCCTGGTGCCGTCGGGGTCAAGACGAATGTCTACACGGGCGGCATCGCCTCGAAGCCCCTCTCGGCGGGCATCCACTTCGTGGGCTTCGGCTCGGCGGTCTACGAGTTCCCCACCGTGGTCGACAACATCAACCTGGACAACCTCTCGGTCAACACCAAGGAGGGCCAGAGCATCTCGATCGACCTGAGAGTCCAGTACAAGCCCAACTTCTCGATCGACAACGACAACGTCGTGCGCCTCTACCAGCGCTACAAGAAGCCCTTCAACGGGGCGAACGGGCTCGTCAACACGCGCTGGGAGCCGGTCATTCAGCAAGCGGCGGGCTACGCCTTCAGCCAGTACGGCATCATCGAGGTCTACCAGTCGCGCGGCGCGCGCGTCGCTTCGTTGATGAAGCAGGTGCTTCAGAACGGCCTCAAGAATGACGTCATCGATATCGACGGGATCGGGGACGACTTCGTCTCCATCGAGACCGTGGCCGTCTCGGACATCGGCCTGCCCGAGGCCATCAAGCGCTCCGTCGAGATGAAGGCCCAGATCGAGCAGGAGACGCTCGCGGCCAAGCAGAACCTCGAGAAGTCCCGCATGGAGGCCGAGCGCCAGCGCATCGAGGCCCAGGGCAAGGCGGACGCC
Organism: Pantanalinema sp.; assembly: GCA_036704125.1. NCBI lineage: Bacteria > Bacillati > Cyanobacteriota > Cyanophyceae > Leptolyngbyales > Leptolyngbyaceae > Pantanalinema > Pantanalinema sp. The sequence continues at coordinate 20,231 of DATNQI010000035.1, forward strand.
TCTTTGATCGAGGCGCAGGGGCGCGCCAAGGCCCGCGCCGCTCTCGGGATCAGCCCCGAGCAGTACACCAAGATCGAGATCACCAAGCTGCAGACCGAGGCGATCCAGAAGGCCCCGAACCTCGTGATCGTCCCGGACAAGGCGCTGCTCAACCTGGGGGACCTGGTCCAGCAGCACAAGGCGGCGAACTGAGCCAAAGCACGGGGGGCGATCCATCGGATCGCCCCCCGCTCGCTTTGCGCTAGTAGTTCAGGACGACCACTTCGCTGATGGCGCCTCGCTTGGCCGCATCCCGGTTGATGGCCCGGCGGCACCACACCTGCTCGATGCGGTAGCCCTCGTACAGCTCGCGGATGAAGGGGGTGTCCGAGTTGGAGAGCATGACCTTGGCCCCCTTGGCGTCGAGGGCGCGGAAAGCATCTGCCAGGCGGCGCTGATCATCCGGCTTGAAGTCGTCGGCGCCGTAGCTCGTGAAGCTCGAGGTGGCGCTGACCGGGTGGTAGGGGGGATCCATGTAGATGAAGTCCCCGCGCCGGGCCTCGGCGACCACGCCGTCGAAGGGGCGCAGCTGGATCGCGACGTTCTGGAGCGCGGCGCTGACGGCGTGCAGGTTGTCCTCGTCGAGGATCTTGGGGTTCTTGTAGTCGCCGAAGGGGACGTTGAACTGGCCGCGGCGGTTGACCCGCCAGAGACCGTTGAAGCAGGTCTTGTTGAGGAAGATCATGCGCGCGGCCCGCTGCACCGCCGAGAGGTCGGAGGAATCCAGCTCGCGGACGTGGTAGTAGAAGTCGCGGTCGTGGCGGTACATCCTCAAGAGCTCGATCAGCGCGGGGAGCTCGTCGCGGATCACCTGGTAGCACGCGACCAGATCGGGGTTGGTGTCCGAGAGGAGGGCCTTCTTGGGGGCCAGGTGGAAGAAGACCGCACCCGCCCCCACGAACGGCTCGAAGTAGCGGCTGAAGCGCTTGGGGAAGAGCGACTCGTACTGAGCGAGCAGACGCCCCTTCCCGCCGGCCCACTTCAGGAAGGGGCCCGCCTTGGCGGGGACGACGGCGCGGCTGATTCTCGACATTCCGGGCGGCTCCTTTGCAGCGACTGATCCATGGAGATAGCTGATCGATGTCTCCGACGATCTTTGTCTCGGATGATCCTTGTCTCGGATGATCCTTGTTTACAATAGCACGATCGCTCCATGGAGGAAAGCCCCGGAAGGTCGCTCAGATAGGGCTCAAACGTCCTCGTGTCGCCCGTTACCGGCGAGCTTGGATTTACAAAAATTGCGATTAGCACGGGAGGTTCTGGGCAAATGAGTCGTGTACGAGCCACACGCAGAGGGGGTAGACAAGGGTGCTGATCGAGCCCGCAGTCCACGAACGCTTCGTCCAAGACTTCGGCATCAACATGCTGAACACGTTGACCGTGAAGGATAACCGGCAGCTGGCTCACAAGCGGCGGATCTTCGTCTTCGACGAGCGAGGCGGGGTCTTCGGCGGGAGCGGCAGGACGCTGCAGGCGTACCAGAACCTCACGACGGGGGTCTTCCATTCGAACAAGCGGCGCATCGTGGGGGTGCGCTACCGGTGCCGCCCCAACACGCTGGAGGTGCCCGAGATCGGGGCCTTCCACACCCATCCCGTCGCGTTCTCGACGAGCGTGCGCCAGGTGCGCCAGCGGATCGAGCACCTCTTGTGGCTGAGCGACATGGACGTGAAGGCCTTCCTCAAGCAGTACGAGCTCTACGGCTACGAGTGGCACTTCATCGGCAGCATGGACATCGGCTGCTTCCACATCGACGACGTGCGCCGGGACCATCGCGAGCCGCGCGAGGTGATCCGCTACCCGAAGCTGGAAGAGGCCATGGCGGATCTGGCTCCCCAGATCCGCTTCTACGACCAGATCCTGCAGTCCAGCGCGAGCGCCGCGCCGAGCCACGAGGTGCTGGCGCACGTGATCCAGGACCTGACGGCCCAGAAGGGCGATCTGCTCGGCATCCTCGCCTCGCACGATCCCGAGGCGATCCCGCTGCTCGCGGGCAAGGTGGCCTCGCGCTTCCAGCTGCTGGGGTACTCGTCGCGCCAGGTGAGCACCCTGCTCAGGAAGACGGTCGGAAAGGCAGGCAAGGAGGCGACGGTGCTGTGCTTCCAGGACCACCTGGCCAGCGCGTACGACCGGCTCTCGGCGCTCTCCTCCTGAAGAACGACGAAGCGGCCCCCCGGCAAACGCCGGGGGGCCGCTTCGTCATCGTGCTACGAGCAGCGCGAGTAGCCGCAGCCGTGGCAGACCGCGCAACCCTCGCCGAAGGCGAGCGAGTGGCCGCACTCGGGGCACTCGGGCGACTCGCCGTAGACCTCGACCGCGTGCACGCCGTAGCGTCCGCTCACCGTCGCCTCGCCGGCGTAGGTGTAGGCCTCGACGGCCTGGGGCTCGGGGCTCGGCTGGACCACCGGCTGGGCCGAGAGGATCGCGCCGAGCTGGCGCGGGCTGTCCTTGAGCACCTTGCCGATGGCGTCGGGGATGCTCAGGGTCTGCTTGGGGCCGAAGCCCGAGGGGTTCGCGCCGCGGATCCCGATCAGCTGGGCAGCCAGCTCGTCCACCGGCACGTTGTACTGGAGCGCCAGGCTGATCAGCCGGCCGATGCCCTCGGACAGGGAGTTGAGCGTCCCGCCCGAGCGGCCCACGTTGGTCACCACCTCGCGGATGCCCTGCTCGTCGTAGTTGACCGTGGTGTACAGCTTGCCGTCGCCGGTCATGGTGACGCGGGTGAAGCCGTACAGGTCCTCGGATCGGGTGCGGGGGCGAGGCGAGAGCGCGTAGATGGGGGCCTGGGGCTCGAGCGCCGGGGCGATGGCCTTGGAGGGCTGCTCAGCCTTCTTGGGCTCGGCCTTGGGGACGCTCAGCGGCTGGAACTGGCGGCTGTTGTTGCGGTAGATGGTGATGCCCTTGCAGCCGGTCTGCCAGGCGATGGTGTAGGCGGCCTCCACGTCCTCGATGGTCGCGTCCTCGGCGAAGTTGATGGTCTTGGAGGTGGCCGAGTCGTTGTACTTCTGGAAGGCCGACTGGATCAGCACGTGCTCGCGGGGGCTGATGTCGTGGGCCGAGACGAAGACCTCGGCGGCCTTGGCCGGCAGGTCGAAGCCGTGCAGGTCCATGAGGCTGCCGTGATTGGCCTCGACGGCGGCCATCAGCTCGTCGCTGTAGTAGCCGTGCAGCTTGGCGTGATCGAGGAAGACCTTGTCCACGTCGACCATGTGGGTATCGGCCTGCCAGCGCTTGAAGGCCAGGGCGAAGACCGGCTCGCAGCCTCCCGAGGTGTCGGCGATGATCGAGATGGTGCCGGTGGGCGCGATGGTCGTGGTGGTCGAGTTGCGGATGCCGTACTCCTTGACCAGGGCGACCAGGTCCAGGTAGTTGGCCGAGGGGTGGCGGCCGGGGTTGCGATCGCGCTCGACGAAGAGGCGCTCGAAGAAGGCGTTGGACTCGCCCTCGTGGCCGTCGCGGCCGGAGAACGCGCCGCGGGTCTGCGCCAGCTTGATCGAGGCGAACTTGGACTCGAAGTCGATGAAGCTGAACAGCTCCTCGGCGATCGAGAGGGAGGCCTCGCTGCCGTAGCCGACGCCCAGGCGGAACAGCATGCGGGCGAAGCCCATCACGCCCAGGCCGATCTTGCGGGTCGCGAGGGTGACCTCGCGGATCTCGGGGATCGGGTAGTGGTTGGCGTCGATGACGTTGTCCAGCAGGTGGGTCGAGACGTGGATCGCCTCGCGCAGGGCGTCGTAGTCGAGGAAGGTCTTGCCGCCGGCGTCCATGCGCACGAAGTTCTCGAGGTTGATCGAGCCCAGGTTGCAGCTCTCGTAGGGGATGAGGGGCTGCTCGCCGCACGGGTTGGTCGACTCGTAGCCGCCCATCCAGGGCACGGGGCAGTAGCGGTTCATGCGATCGATGAAGACCACGCCCGGCTCGCCGGTGTTCCAGGCGCGCTGGATGATCTCGCGCCAGACCATGCGGGCCTCGAGGGTGCCCGCGATCTCTCCCGAGCGGGGGTTATGCAGGTGGTAGTGGCTGCCCGCCTCGAGGGCCTCCATGAAGGCATCGGTGACCGCCACGGAGATGTTGAAGTTGGTGAGCTTGGAGAGGTCTTCCTTGTGGCGGACGAAGTCGAGGATGTCCGGATGGTCGACGCGCAGGATGCCCATGTTGGCGCCGCGGCGCATGCCGCCCTGCTTGATGCTCTCGGTCGCGGCGTTGAAGACGTCCATGAAGCTGACCGGGCCCGAGCTGACGCCCTTGGTCGAGTTGACCAGGTCGTTCTTGGGGCGCAGGCGGCTGAAGGCGAAGCCGGTGCCGCCGCCGGTCTGGTGGATCAAGGCGGCATGCTTGATGGTCTCGAAGATGCCGCCCAGGTCGTCGGGCACGGGCAGGACGAAGCAGGCGCTGAGCTGGCCGGTGCGGGTGCCCGCGTTGGCGAGGGTGGGCGAGTTGGGCAGGAAGTCCAGCTCGTACATGAGGCGGTAGAACCTGGCCTCGGTCTCCTTCACCTCGGTGGGGGTGGCGCCGTAGTCGGCGTCGATGGCGGCCAGCGTCGAGGCCACCCGGCGGAAGAGATCCTCGGGCGTCTCGCAGACCGAACCGCTCTCGTCCTTGCGCAGGTAGCGCTTCTCGAGGACCGTGACCGCATTTTTGCTCAGCATGAATGACTCCTACCAATAACCGTAGCGTTGGCGATGAAAGGTTTGCGGGGTGTGGGGCGCGTTTGGGCCCGGGGGCCCGGCATCGAATGTCGAAGGCAGTGCGATCGCAGGATGCCCGGTAGCACGGAGGGTGGACGCTCGGCGGGTGTCGGGGGCGACACGCTACATCTAGTGTCCTCTCGCGCTTCGCTCACTATAGCACCGCTATATGGGCGTGTCCAGACAGTGAACTCGCCCGGATTGTCAAGTCTCGCGAGTAGTGCGGGGAATTTTCCGGGAGTAGAGCCCATGTGATCGCGATGTGACCGCGATCACCTCGACTTGATGCCATGTTGCCACAACACCGGGGCAACAAATGCGATCATGGGCGGATTACGGACGAGATTGATGCTTAATTCCGGCCTCGGCGCGCCCATGGCGTATCCGTCGCGCAATATTGCAGATGACGTGTCAATTCAGTACATCACGACGGCGATAACGCTATCGATTGACTTGTTGTCATGGCGGCGACGGGATGACGGATCCCCCTGATTCAAGAGGAGCGAGCCTCGAGGCTGCGGGTGACAACATTCGCGATCGCAAGAAATAATTGGCCCACCCGTGGGAACCGAGGCGAGGGGGGCGGAGTCGATAGAGGAAGCCGCGCCCGCGCCGCGTACACTCCGCGTGGTGGCCGTGGCCCGCGGGGCGCTGTCAAGGACGGAACGCTCACGGCCCCTTCACGATTAATTATCAATTAAACGACTTGCCAAGGCTCGGGGATTGATTCATAATTTTTATGAAGGGTTCTATGTATTGTGCCTGAGAGAGAAGGACGGTTCCCGACATGGTGAAATGGTTAGCCTCTCTGTTTCGTGCCATCCGCACCCTTTGGCAAGCCGGCCATGCCGGCAAAGAGGCGGCGACCTGGGTTCCCGATTCGCCTTCCCAGCTCATCACCGCCTGGCACCAGGCCCGTAACTCCCAGTCCCTGGGCTTCATCCTCAATCAGGCCCGGATCTCGAAGGGGCTCAGCTTGCTGCAGCTCCAGACCGGCACCGGCATCAACGCCACCTACCTCGTCAAGCTCGAGCACAACCTCATCAACCAGCCCTCGATCTTCGTGCTGGTGCAGCTTGCCGAGGCGCTGGACCTGGACCTCAGGCAGCTCATCCTGCGCCTCGACCCCCGGGCGTACAGCCCGGAGGATCTCCTGGCCCTCGAGCGTCGCTGGCGGCTGTGCCTCCTGGCTCAGCCCGGCAATCGCAACGGCATCCTGATGCTCGAGGCCATCTCCTTGATCTGGGCGCAGATCGGCACGCGGACCTCGGGCTCGCGCTGAGGCTTCCTCGTTGACAGGGCACGAGCCCCGGAGCGACGCTCCGGGGCTCGTTTCTTTGGTGCCGAAGAGCGGCTAGGTCGTGGTGCGCTCGTGCGCGCGGCCCTTCATGGTGAGGAAGGCGAGCGCCAGCGCGACGACCATCACGGCCGCACCCGCCTGGTAGGGCAAGCCGGGGGCCATGAAGTACAGGACGCCGCCGAGCGCGGGGCCGAAGACCCGGGCGAGCGATTCGCTGCTCTGCATGATCCCCATGGCCGTCCCCTGCCCAGCCGAGGCCCCGCGCGAGACGCCGGTCGAGAGCGAGGTGCGCAGCAGCGCCGAGCCCACCCCGAAGAAGCAGAAGGCCCCCAGCAGCTGCGAGGGGGTCTGCGCGAGCGGCGTGAGGACGAAGCCGACGCCGAGCACCGCGCACCCGGCGCGGGTGATGGTCGCCTCGCCGAAGCGCGTGATGAGCTTGCCGACCCCGCCGCCCTGAAAGCCCGCCGAGACCAGGCCCATGGCCATGAACATCAGGCCGACCTGGGTCATGGTGAGGGCGAAGCGGTCCTTGGCGAACAGCACGAAGGTCGCCTCCATGTTGGTGAAGGCGAGCATCTGGATGAAGGAGAGCAGGTAGAGGGGCCACAGGGTCAGCCCGGTGGTCCTGAGGGCCTCGAAGAGGCCGAGGCGCTCGGCCCCCGAGGGCTGGCGGGCGGGGAGGGCGAGGGCCACGAAGAGGGCGGTGAGGACCGTCAGGCCTGCCGCCACGAAGAACGGCAGGCTCGGGTTGTGGCCGCCGATCCCGCCGGCGATCCCGCCCAGGGCCGGGCCCACGACCATCCCGAGGCCGAGGCCTGCCCCGAGCATCCCCAGGGCCTTGGCGCGCGACTCGTCGGTGGTGACGTCCCCGGCGTAGGCCATGGCCGTCGGCAGGGCCGCCGCGCCGAAGGCGCCGCCCACGACGCGCGAGGCGAAGAGCACCCAGGTCTCGTGGGCCAACCCGAAGATCACGAACGACACCGCGAGTCCCGCGAGGCCCACCAAGAGGACCGGCTTGCGCCCGACCCGGTCAGAGAGGCGGCCCCAGAAGGGGGCGCACAGGACGTTCATGGCCGAGTAGGAGGCCAGCAGAAGCCCCACCGCCCGCGAGTCGAGCTTGAAGACGTCGACCGTCAGGTAGGGCAGGGCCGGGATGATGATCCCGAAGCCCGTCATCACGCAGAAGAGCGTGGCGAAGAGGACGAGGATGGTGCGTTTTTCCATGGAAGGCCTTTCCGGGCGATCGCGTTTTCCGGAGATCCAGCGGTTCTGCGCGTCGATCTGCTGACGGCTCATTGTAACACGCACCCCCGGTCGCTTTTGCCTCTACGCAATTTCCACGGATAGCTCCGAGATGCATCGGGAAAAACTACGTAAGTTTTCCGATTTTTGTGGGCAGCTAATCAAGGGTTGTGCTAAGATCCCGGGAAAAATACGGATGCTTCGACGCCAAACGCGCACCTCGGCGACGCGTCACATCCGCCGCAAAGCACCGGGAATAGCACGAAGGAGACGCACGCGTGAACCAATCCGCCCACGATCGGGGGCCCCTCGATCACCCGCACGTCGACACGAATCCCTGGCCGCCGGTCGCGGCCCTCGGGATCGTGCTGCTGGCGTTCGGCCTGGCTCTTTCGTTCAGCTTCAAGGCCATCGGCTATGCGATCCTGATGATCGGCACCATCGTGACGCTGCTCGGTACGATCGGCTGGTGGCGCGACCTCATCAAGGAAGCCAACACCCACACCCTGCTGACGGCCCACGCCGCCTCTGCCGTCCACAAGCCCGGCCAGGACATGAAGCTCGCGATGATCCTCTTCATCGCCTCGGAGATCATGTTCTTCGCGGCCTTCTTCGGCTTCTACTTCTACACCAGCGCGGGCGCCAAGGTGTGGCCCCCCGAGGGCACGCCCGAGGTCATCGAGTCGCTCTTGCTGCCCGCGATCCAGACCGTGATCCTGGTGATCAGCAGCTTCACCTACACCTACGCCGAGAGCGCCCTGATGCGCGACAACCGCAAGGGCCTCGTCACGGGCCTCGCCATCACCCTGGCGCTCGGCGCGATCTTCATCTCGGGCCAGGCCTACGAGTGGCGGCACATGCACCTGGGCATCACCGACGGCCAGCTCGGCGCGGCCTTCTTCATGCTCACCGGCTTCCACGGGCTGCACGTGATCGTCGGCGCGATCTTCATCCTGGTCAACCTGGTGCGCGCCATCAAGGGCGACTTCACCAAGACCGACCACTTCGCCCTGCAGGGTGCCGGCTGGTACTGGCACTTCGTGGACGTGGTCTGGCTCATCCTCTTCTTCGTGGTCCTGTACGTCCCACTCTACAATCTCCGGGGCTAAGAGCACCTAACAACACCAGGCATGTTACGACCACTGGCCGCCGGGGGCGGCTTGATGGAACAGTTTCGTTAGATGCTCCGCCCCCCGTCACCGCAGTATTCGCCCTTTACTTGGAGGCAAGCAGTGCAAGTTCGATGGCCATTGCCACGTAATCTCGTCGTCGGGGTGAGCGCCCTGGCCGCCAGCATGTCGGCGCTCCCCGCCCAGGCGGTCGGTGGCGTCGTCAACGCGACCTCGATCGCCGACCGGGTCGACGGGGTCTACAACCTCATCTTCTGGATCACCACGGTGATCTTCATCGGGGTCTGGGTCGCCATGGCCTTCGTCCTGGTGCGCTTCCGCGCCCGCGAGGGCGGCAAGGCCCAGCAGATCCACGGCAACACCGCCCTGGAGATCGTCTGGACGGTGATCCCCGCGATCATCCTGATCGCGATCGCGATCCCGACCTACAAGACCATGAAGTACGTCGAGAACGCGCCCAAGCCCGACCTGACCATCCAGGTCGTCGGCCACCAGTGGTTCTGGGAGTACAAGTACCCCGACAACAAGGTCGCCGTCTCGAACGCGGACCTGGTGCTGCCTGCCAACAAGGTCGTCAAGGTCCTGGTCTCGTCGGCGGACGTCGTCCACAACTGGGGCGTCAGCGCCCTGGGCTTCTCGATGGACGCCATCCCCGGCCACATCAACGAGGGCTGGCTCTACGTGAAGGAGCCCGGCGAGCACGAGGGCTTCTGCCGCCAGCTTTGCGGCACCCTGCACGCCAAGATGACCACCAAGGTCCGGGCGCTGCCGGACGCCGAGTGGCAGGCATGGATCAAGGAAAAGGGTGGCGTGATCCCCGCCACCTACGACCTCTCCGAGGGTGAGACCAGGCCCAGCGTCACGATCCCCGTCGCCGAGGCCCCGATAAAGACCCCCGACCAGGTCAGAGCCCTGCGTTAGGCTTGAGAGGTAGTTGATTCGATGAGCACCCAATCCGCGAGCGTGCACCCGCACGCCCCCACCGTGCCCACCTGGATGAAGTGGCTGACCACGACCGATCACAAGAAGATCGGCATCATGTACGTCTTCATGGCGTTCTTCTTCTTCATGCTCGCCGGCTTGTTCGCCCTTCTGGTGCGGGCGCAGCTGCTCTTCCCGGGCAATACCCTGCTCACCCCCGACCAGTACAACCAGATGGTTACGATGCACGCCTCGGGCATGATCTTCTTCGCGGTCATTCCCTTGCTGGTCGGCTTCGCCAACTACACGGTGCCCATCATGATCGGCGCGCGGGACATGGCCTTCCCCCGGGTGAACGCCATCGCCTTCTGGATGCTGCCCTTCGGCGCCATGATGATGATGTCCAGCTTCTTGCTGGGCGGCGCGGCGGCGGCGGGATGGACCGAGTATCCCCCGCTCTCGGGCGGCTTCTTCTCGCCGGGGCGCGGCGTGGACATGTGGATCCTGGGCCTGCACGTGGTCGGCGTCTCGTCGATCATGGGCGCGATCAACTTCATCGTCACCATCCTCAACATGCGCGCTCCCGGCATGCGGCTCCACAAGATGCCCCTGATGGCCTGGACGGTGCTGGTCCAGTCCTGGCTGCAGCTGATCGCGACCCCGGTCCTCGCCGGCGTCCTGACCATGCTGCTCTTCGACCGCAACTTCGGCACCTCCTTCTTCCGCCCCGAGCACGGTGGCGACCCGCTGCTCTGGCAGCACCTCTTCTGGTTCTACTCGCACCCGGCCGTCTACATCATGATCCTGCCGGCCTTCGGCATCATCTCCGAGATCCTGCCCGTCTTCTCGGGCAAGCCCATCTTCGGCTACCTGGCCATCGCCTACTCGTCGGTCGCCATCGGCGTCCTCGGCTTCGTCGTCTGGGCGCACCACATGTTCGCCACGGGCCTGCCCGTGAGCATCCGCATGGTGTTCATGTTCCTCACCATGCTGATCGCGGTGCCCACCGGCATCAAGATCTTCAGCTGGGTGGCCACCCTGTGGGGCGGCCAGATCCGCTTCACGATCCCGGCCCTGTTCGCGATCGCCTTCGTGGCCTTCTTCCTCATCGGCGGCCTATCGGGCATCTTCCTGGCCTCGGTGCCGGTCGACGTCCAGCTGACCCACACCTACTTCGTGGTCGCCCACATCCACTACGTGCTGTTCGCAGGCTCCATGCTCGGGATCTTCGCGGCCATCTACTACTGGTTCCCGAAGATGTTCGGCAAGCTGCTCGACGAGAAGCTGGGCCTGGCGCACTTCTGGCTCACGATCGTCGCGATGAACGTCACGTTCTTCCCGATGCACGTGCTCGGGATCATGGGCATCCCCCGCCGCTACTACACCTACTCGGCGCACCTGAGCGAGGTCGCCACCATCAACGGGATCGAGTCGATCGGCTCGTTCGTGCTGGGCGTGGCGCAGTTCATCCTCATCTACAACGTCTTCGTCTCGCTCAAGAAGGGCAAGACCGCCGGCGACGATCCCTGGGGGGGCAACACCCTCGAGTGGACGGTCTCGTCGCCGCCCCCGGACAACAACTTCGACGTCATTCCCACCATCCGATAGCACTTGCAGGGACCCGCGATGCACACCGACGAGCTTCACCACCAGGCGATCAAGGCCAAGAACGGCAAGACCCTCAAGCTGCTGGGCCTGGTCGTCGTGGGGATGACCCTCTTCGCATGGTCGCTGGTCCCGCTCTACCGGATGATCTGCATCAAGTTCGGGGTGGGCAACGCCCCCCAGCGCCCGAACCTGGCCAACGTCTCCGCGGGGGTCGGCGATCGCACGGTCATCGTTCGGTTCGTCGGCATCACCACCGCGGGCACCCCGGCCACCATCGAGCCCCTGGAGGAGCGGGTCGTCGTCAGGGTCGGCGAGACCCGCGAGGTGAAGTATCGCTTCAAGAGCCTCGTCGACCATCCCTTCGACTTCCAGGCGGTCCACAGCGTCACGCCGCCACTCGAGGACAAGAATTTCCACAAGCTCGAGTGCTTCTGCTTCACCAAGCAGACCCTCAAGCCGCGCGAGACCCGGATCATGCCCCTGAGCTTCTGGGTCGACCCCGCGATTGCCGCCAAGGTCGATACCATCACCCTGCAGTACACCCTGTTCGCCCTCAAGCCCGAGCGCCTTTCAAGGCAGCCGGGCTAGCTGATACGAGGAGATCCCGATGGTCACCGAAGAGGCCCACGTCACCGCCTACCAGGCGAAGAACCGCATGCTCGGCCTGGTCATGCTCGGCCTGATCGCCGGCATGTTGCTGCTCGCTTACTTCACCCGCGGCATCCTCTTCCACTCGGTGTTCAAGTAGTCGCTCCTGAGGCCTGCGCGGTCCCGGTCACCCGAAGGAGAATCCCTTGCCAAGTCCTTCTGAAACCTTTCGACGCTTCAGCCCGCTGAGCGTGGGCATCGTCGTCTTGACCTACTGCCTGATCCTGCTCGGCGCCGTCACCCGCCTGATGGGGGCGGGCCTGTCCTGCCCCGACTGGCCCCTCTGCAACGGCAAGTGGATCCCCACCTTCGAGGGCGGGGTGATCTACGAGTGGCTCCATCGCCTGGTCGCGGGCACCGTCAGCATGCTCTTCATTATCATGCTCGTCTGGATCGTCGTGGATCCCGCCCTTCGCCGGCGCCTCTGGAAGCTGGCCCTCATCGCGGTCGGGATCCTCGGCCTGCAGATCACCCTGGGGGCGCTGACCGTCACCAAGCTGCTCAAGCCCCTGGTCGTGACCATGCACCTGGGCATCGGCACCCTGCTCTTCTCGACCCTGATCGCCATCGCGGGGGTCTCCCTGGTCGCGGCCAAGGACCTGCCGCCCGCCTCGGAGCAGCCCAGGGGGCTCAAGGGGCTCGCGGGCGTGACTCTGGTCGCCGTCTACGGCCAGATCCTGCTGGGCGGCCTGGTGGCCTCCAACTACGCGTCATGGGCCTGCCCCGACTTCCCGACCTGCCAGGGCATGTGGTTCCCGCCGCTCACCGGGTTCATCGGCCTCCACATGATCCACCGCTACGGGGCTTACGCCGTCACCCTGATCGCCCTGGGGCTCTTCGTCGTGGGCTTCAAGGCCTCGGGCCCCCGCGTCCGGCTGGGGATCCGGCTGGTCTTCGGCATGGTGTGCGCGCAGATCGCGCTCGGCATCGCGAACGTCCTGCTGAAGATCCCGGTCGAGCTCGCGGCCGCCCACAACGGCCTGGCCGAGGCCATCCTGGCGAGCCTGGTGGCCCTCAACTTCGCCCTCCATCACCGGGGCGCCGGGCTACCGGCGCCTGCGCCGCAGGCCCCGCGCGAGGAGGCCCCGGCCCGATGAGCGCAGTCCAGGCGACCTCGCGACCGTCGGCCTTCGCCGTCCTTCGCGACTACTACCAGCTCACCAAGCCCACCATCGTCATGCTGATGCTGGTGACGGGCCTGCCCGCCATCCTCATGGCAGGCAACGGCTTCCCCTCGCCGCGCCTCATGGTCGTGGCCCTGCTGGGCACCGCCATGGCCGCCGGAGCGGCGAGCGTCCTCAACCACTGGTACGACCGCGACATCGACGGGCTCATGGAGCGCACCAGCCACCGCCCGATCATCGCGGGCACCGTTGGGCCCAACCAGGCCCTGGCGTTCGGTCTCACCATGGGCACTCTCTCGATCCTTTTGCTCGGCCTCTTCGCCAACTGGCTGTCGGCGGGCCTGGCCCTGACCGCGATCGTCTACTACGTGCTGGTCTACACCGTGTGGCTGAAGCGCCGGACGCCGCAGAACATCGTCATCGGCGGGGGAGCGGGCGCCATGGCGCCGCTCATCGGCTGGGCGGCCATCACCGGGACCGTGGGTCTCCCCGCGTGGCTGATGTTCCTCGTGGTCTTCATGTGGACCCCGCCGCACTTCTGGGCGCTCGCCCTCTACCGGCGCATCGACTACGCCAAGGCCGGGGTGCCCATGATGCCGGTGGTGGCGGGCGAGGATTCGACCCGCCTCCAGATCCTGGTCTACACCGTGCTCCTGGTCGCGACCAGCCTCGCCCTCTACGCCACCAAGGCCTGCGGGGCGATCTACCTGGTGGGGGCCCTGGGGCTCGGGGCGAGCTTCACGGCGGGGGCCTTCAGGCTCTACCGCGAGAAGACCGATGCCGCCGCGAAGAAGCTCTTCATCCAGTCGATCTTCTACCTGTTGATCCTGTTCGTGCTGCTGTTCGTGGACGAGCTGGCGCGCCTCGCGCTCGTCGCCACGCACCACGGAGGCTAGCCATGAGAATCAGGACCCTTTTGCTCGCGTGCGTCGCGCTCGGCGCCCTCTGCCCCTCGGCCGGGGCCGGGGTTCGCGAGGTGAACGTCCACTTCCGCGGGACGGTCGAGGCCGGGATCCCCCTGGACTTCGGCCCCGCCCGCCCCGCGCTCAGGGTCAGGCTGGGGGAGGCTCGCGGCATCCCCTACCGCCTCACCAACTTTACGAAGGAGCCGCTGCGCCTGAGGGCCACCCTCAAGGTGGAGCCCGCCGAGGCCGCGAAGGCCTTCAAGGTGCTGGGGGGCTTCGCCCGTGCCGAGGTGGTCCTCAAGCCGGGCGAGAGCAAGCTCGTGCCGCTCGACTTCGTGATTTCGCCGGGCCTGCCGAGCTCGGCGCCCGAGCTGACGGTGGCTTTCGCCCTGGAGAAGGCCGAGGGGACGAAATGAACAACGGCAAGCTCGTCATCGTCGGCATCTTCGCCTGCGTGATCGCGGGCGGGCTCTGGATGCGCAGCGCCGCCTCGCGCCAGTGGGACACCACCCTCGACTTCTACCGGGGGCACCGGCCGACCCTCGCGCGGTACGAGGCCCTTCACCGGCGGGTCCGCGAGATGCAGCTCGCCCCGTCGCGCGACAGCCGGACCCTGGCGAACGAGGCCCGGCGGCTCGCAGCCGGCGCGCGAGCAATGGAGGCACCGAACGGCCGCACCATGCGCACCCAGGAGAGCGAGATCGCCTACGCGGAGCAGGTCGAGTCGTGGGCGCAGGAGCTTCGGCGCACGGGCCGCTCGAGCCTCGAGGCCTCCCCGTCCTTCTTCGACCTCGAGGCCGCCTACGGCGCCCTGATCGGGCAGGTTCGGATGGACGACCCGGACTACCCGTTCAAGGTGCCGCCCGCGCCGGGCACCATGCCCACCCCCAAGCCCCGGCGAATCATCTAGTCGGCGTCTCCGGCTCGGGGCGCGGGGGCTCGGGCTCGGTGGCGACGAACTCCTCCTCGTGAAGCGGGGCGCGGTACTTGAGGGTGGTCCAGATGACCAGCCCGAAGACCAGGGCCGCGAAGAGCACCATCCCGACGCCGAAGAAGAAGATCGCGGCGTTGGCCTGGAGCCAGTTGCCGGAAGAGACGGCCACGGGCATGGAGGGGCCTCCTTTCGCGTTGCGTCTCGAGCCGTCAGGGCTCCGAGGCGTATTGCCGGCGCAGGTGCTGGTACTCGTCCCAGGTGATCTCGCCGCGCTCGTAGCGCGCGCGAAGCTCGGCGCGCCCGGCTCGGATCAGCTCGCGCTCGGCGGGCTCGGTCGCCTCGAAGGCGAAGTGGGCAGTCGCCGCCTGCGAGGGGACCGTGGTCAGGTAGAGGTAGGTGACGGCCCCGTAGAGGATCAAGGCGAGCAGGATGGCGCTGCCGTTGCCGCCGTAGGCCTCGCCATGGATCGAGCCGTTGAGCATGGCGATCGCCACGTAGGAGAAGCCCATCACCGCGCCGTAGAGGAAGTGGCCGATGAGCCGCACGAAGGCCTCCTGGGGGCCGTAGTGGATCCCCCAGATGCCGGGGTCGGCCTCCTGGCCCTCCCGGATGTGGGGGTTGAGCTTTCGCCCGATGCTGATGAGCGGCATCGAGAGGAGCCAGTGGTAGATGCCGAAGCCCGTCCCCACGAAGGCCGCGAGCCAGAGGACGCCGCTCAGGCCCAGGTAGGCGAAGAGGCCGGCGTAGACCAGCCCGAAGATCACCCCGACCGCGAGGTGCATCAAAAGCCCCACCGTGGCGGCATTGCGGTCGATCTTGGGCATGAAGATGCCGCCGAGCAGACGCCCGAAGTCGATGTGGACGAACCCCAGCGCGAGCATCAGGGTCATGAAGCCGGTGAAGGCGGTGGTCGCCCAGAGGGCCGCGGCGATCGCGTTGTAGAGGTTGAAGGGCATGCGGAGCCTCCTCTCGATGCGCCTCGCGCGGGAATTGTAACAAAATGCGAAGCATTGGCCTAGTGCGTTCCACCGGAAAAGTAGGCCCCCGGCCAGACGGCCAGGGGCCAGTGCCTCACTTCGCCCGCTTGGCGTGGGGGATGAGCCCCAGGTCGTTCATGTGGCTGCGCACACCCGCCAGGTAGCCGGCGGCGCCGACGGCGAGCAGCAGGATCGAGCCCACCGAGAACCAGCCGACCTGGCCGGCGAGCATGCTGAGGGTCCGCGGATCCAGCGCGAGGCCGCCCGGCACGAAGACGCCACCCTGGGTCGCCTGGGCGCCTGCGACCGCGCCGGTGGTCGCGCTGGCGGCCATGGCCCCTGTGAACAGGCCGAAGAGCAGCGGCAGGGTCATCACCAGCGAGGCGTAGATGATGCCGTTGACCGCCGCCGGGTAGCGCGAGCGCAGGTTGGAGGTCCAGCCCGCCAAGAGGGCCCCGACGAAGGTCGAGACGAGCATGATCGCCCCGACGGTGAAGCCGATGGTCG
Organism: Pantanalinema sp.; assembly: GCA_036704125.1. Taxonomy (NCBI): domain Bacteria; kingdom Bacillati; phylum Cyanobacteriota; class Cyanophyceae; order Leptolyngbyales; family Leptolyngbyaceae; genus Pantanalinema; species Pantanalinema sp. The sequence continues at coordinate 36,254 of DATNQI010000035.1, forward strand.
CGGCGGGCTGCGCCGGGTTGATGGCCCGAGCGGCGATCGCGAGCGCCGAGAGGATCGTGGCGCAGGCGAGGTAGGCGAAGAACCCGCCCCAGATGGATCCCCAGTGCACCAGGTCGTTGCCGAAGGGCTCGACCTTCTCGTAGCGGGTGACCGCCATGTTCTCGACCATCTCGGGGTGCGCGGTGGTCACGTTCCGCGCCAGGAGCATGTTGCGGCGGATGTCGAGGTCCACGTCGGTCGCCGTGGGCGCGTCGGCCTCCGGGCGATGGTAGTCCCGTTCCATCCTGAGCCTCCTTTCCACTCCCTTGGGGAGTTTCGTCGATGATGCCGGCAACTTAATATAGCTTCACGCCGTTGACAAGCGCCGCTTTTCCCCTCGAAGCGGGCCGGTGATGCGCCATTTCGGCCAGTCGTTTGGTATCCTTGGGGCATGGAAAGTGATGATCCCCTCTCTCGCGAGGCCTTCGTCCGCCAGGGGGCTGAAGAGCTGACCCAGCGCTTCGGCATGATGTTCGGGGCGTGGCTCGGCCTGTCTCCCAAGGCGCCGATCGAGGCGCCGAGGCGCGCCGTGCTGCGGCCGCCCGGCGCCCTGGCGGAGGCCGCCTTCCTCGCGGCCTGCACCCGCTGCGACGCCTGCGCGGCCGCATGTCCCGCGTTCGCCATCAAGGTGGCGGGGCGAGGCGAGGCGGCCGCCGAGGGCACCCCCTTCCTCTTCGACGTGGCGCGCTCGCCCTGCATCCTGTGCGTCGATGCGCCCTGCATCGCCGCCTGCGAGCCGGGGGCCCTTTCGAGCGCGAGCATGGGGATGGGCCGCGCCGAGATCGCCTCGGATCGCTGCCTGGCCTTTTCCGGCACGGCCTGCGCGGCCTGCGTGGAGGCCTGCCCGCTCGCAGACGAGGCGATCGTCTCGCGGGATGGCCTGCCCATCGTGGTGCCTCTGGGCTGCGTGGGGTGCGGGCAGTGCGTGGGGGCGTGTCCGGCCCCCGGCGGGGCGATCGCGGTTCGGCCGCTGCCGTAACGATTCGTTGCAGGGGGATCTAACCTTGCGAGCTGTGGTAGAATGTCGCAGGAAGCGAACGAGGGCTTTGTCCTTCGCCGCGACCGGCGCCCCAATGCCGCAATCTTTCTCGATTCCTAAGGAGTGAACTTCTCGCCATGATGCTCGCACTCGCCTCGTCTGCAGCCGGCTTCGGCCACCTCGTGAACGGATACTGGTATCCCGGCGCGACGGGCCAGCTCGTCCTGCTCTACGCCTTCACGGTCCTCTTCACCTTCATGGGCTCCTTCTGGTTCGGTCTCGCCTTCAAGCAGCGCCCCATGCGCTCCTGGATGGAGGGCGCCCTCAAGGCGACCATCGCGTGGACCGTGGCCATCGTCGCGGCCGTCCTCGTGCCCATCGGCCTGTACGGCGCGGGCGTCGGCGCCCTGACGGACAAGGTCGTGGGCGGCATGACGATCACCCCGTTCATCGCCGAGAGCATCGTGGGGTCGCTCGCCTTCGGCATGACGATCACGGTCATGGTCCTGGTCGTGGCCTTCTTCTACACCAAGGGCGCGGCCTGGTTCCTCAAGTCCTAGGCCGGGGGTGACCCCCTAATCACGGAGGCCCCGCTCGATTTCGAGCGGGGCCTCCGTTTCTTCGCGGAAAACCGCGCTATAATTGATTTCCAGCCAATAGAAAGAGAGCCTTCCCTTGAAACGCGATGCCCTGGAGTACCACTCGCGAGGTCGCAAGGGCAAGATCGAGGTCGTTGCGACCAAGCCTTGCCTCACCCAGCGCGACCTGTCCCTCGCCTATTCCCCCGGCGTCGCCGAACCCTGCCGCGCCATCGTCCAGGACCCCGAGGCGGCCTACGAGTACACGGCCCGCGGCAACCTGGTCGGCGTCATCACCAACGGCACGGCGGTGCTGGGCCTGGGCGACATCGGTCCTCTGGCGGGCAAGCCCGTGATGGAGGGCAAGGGCGTTCTCTTCAAGCGCTTCGCGGACCTGGACGTCTTCGACATCGAGGTGGACGAGAAGGACCCCGAGCGCTTCATCCAGACGGTCAAGTCCCTCGAGCCCACCTTCGGGGGGATCAACCTCGAGGACATCAAGAGCCCCGAGTGCTTCGTCATCGAGGAGCGCCTCAAGGCCGAGATGGACATCCCGGTCTTCCACGACGACCAGCACGGCACGGCGATCATCACCTCGGCGGCCCTCTTGAACGCCCTCGAGATCACCGGCCGCAAGATCGAGGAGGCCAAGGTCGTCTTCTGCGGCGCCGGGGCGGCCGCCATCTCGTGCGCGCGCCTCTTCGTCAAGCTGGGGGTGCGGCGCGAGAACCTCGTGATGGCCGACAAGGACGGGGTGGTCTACCGGGGCCGCACGGTGGGGATGAACCCCTACATGGCCGAGCTCGCGGCGGACACGCCCCACCGCACCCTGGCCGAGGCCATGGTGGGCGCCGACGTGTTCGTGGGCCTCTCCACCCGCGGCGTGGTCACCCCCGAGATGGTCAAGACCCTCGCCCCGCGCGCCGTCCTCTTCGCCCTCGCCAACCCCGAGCCCGAGATCACCTACGAGGAGGCCAAGGCCGCCCGCCCCGACATCCTGATGGGGACGGGCCGCTCCGACTACCCCAACCAGATCAACAACGTGCTGGGCTTCCCCTACATCTTCCGCGGGGCCCTGGACGTGCGGGCCCGCTCGATCAACGACGAGATGAAGCTGGCCGCGGCCCACGCCCTGGCGGATCTCGCCAAGCAGGACGTGCCCGACCAGGTGCTCGCGGCGTACTCGTCCAAGCACCTGGAGTACGGCCCCTCCTACATCATCCCCAAGCCCTTCGACCCGCGCGCCCTCCTGTGGGTCGCCCCGGCCGTCGCCAAGGCCGCCATGGAGACCGGGGTGGCGCGATCGCCCATCGAGGACTTCGATGCCTACCGCGACAGCCTGGAGAAGCGCTTCGGCCAGCGCCGCGCCCTGATGCGCTTCATCACCAACCGTGCCAAGCGCGATCCCAAGCGCATCGTCTTCCCGGAAGGGGACCAGGAGAAGATCCTGCGCGCCGCCCAGATCATGCTCGACGAGGGCATCGCGCAGCCGGTACTGCTCGGCGACCCGGTCAAGATCCGCCTGGTGGCCGAGCGCCTCAACCTGACCCTGCAAGGCGCCGAGCTCGTCGACATGCACAACGAGCCCGCGCGGCACCGCTACGCACAGCTGCTGTTCGAGCAGCGCAGCCGCAAGGGCGTGACCTTCCAGGACGCCTCGCGGCTCATGCACCAGTCCAACTACTTCGGCACCATGATGCTCAAGTGCGGGGAGGTGGATGGCCTGGTCTCGGGATTGACCTACGACTACTCGGAGACCATCCGGCCGGCGCTCCAGATCATCGGGCCCCGCAGCGATCGCTCCATCGTCGCCGGTATCTACGTGCTGGTCTTCAAGGATCGCCTGCTCTTCCTCTCCGACGCGACGGTCAACCTGGAGCCCACCGCCGATCAGCTCTGCGAGATCGCGGTGGGAAGCGCCGCGACGGCGGGCTTCTTCGGGGTGGAGCCGCGCATCGCCTTCCTCTCGTTCTCCAACTTCGGCAGCTCCACCCACCCCTCGGCCCTCAAGATGAAGCGGGCCACCGAGCTGACCAAGGACATGCTGCCCACGGTGGTGGTGGACGGCGAGATGCAGGCGGACACCGCCGTCCATCCCCCCTCGGCGGATCCCTTCACTTTCTCGGCCATCCAGGGGGACGCCAACGTGCTGATCTTCCCGGATCTGCAGAGCTGCAACATCGCCTACAAGCTCTTGCACCGCATGGGCGGGGCGGAGGCCGCGGTCGGCCCCATCCTGATGGGCATGGCCAAGCCGGTGAACGTCCTGCAGCACGGCGCGGACGTGGACGAGATCGTCAACGTCACGGCCATCACCGTCAGCGAGGCTCAGCGCTTCCCGCTCTGAGCGGGGGGCTGCTACAATCGAGACGCAACGTGAACAAGCGAGGAGAATGATGGAACGCGCGCAGGCCGTCGTCATCGGCGGAGGGATCATCGGGGCGTCGACCGCCTACCACCTGGCCCGCATGGGCATGAAGGACGTGGTCCTGCTGGAGAAGGAGCTCTTCTTCGGCATGGAATCCACGGCCAAGTGCGCCGGCGGCATCCGGGCCCAGTTCTCCAGCGAGGTGAACATCAAGCTCTCGCTCGCTTCCATCGCGCACTTCGAGCGCTTCGCCGAGGAGATGGGCGCCGACGTCGAGTTCCGGCAGGTCGGCTACCTCTTCATGTCCACCACCCCCGAGGCCTGGGATCGTTCCCAGGCGGCGGCCGCCTTCCAGCGCGCGCACGGCGTGCCCGTCGAGCTGATCGGGCCCGACCGCGTCCTTGAGCTGTGCCCCGAGCTCCAGGTCTCGGACGTGCTGGGCGGAAACTACTGCGCCATCGATGGCCTCGCCGACCCGCACGGCTTCCACCAGGCCTATCTCAAGGCGGCCCGGTCCCTCGGCGTCGGCATCCACGTGGAGCGGCCGGTCATCGGCTTCGAGACGGCGGGGGATCGCGTCGTGGCGGTCAAGACGGCCAAGGGCGACATCGCCTGCGACACGGTGATCCTGGCCTCGGGCGCCTGGACGGGCGAGCTGGGCCGGATGCTCGGCGTGGACATCCCCGTCGTCCCGGTGCGGCGCCAGATCATCACCACCGCCCCCTTGCCCTGGATCGATCCGCGCTGGCCCATGATGGTCGACAACGGGACGGGGATCTACATGCACCCCGAGTCGGGCGGGATGCTCCTCGGCCTGGCCAACAAGGCCGAGCCCGCCGGCTTCAACACCACCGTGGACGAGGCCTTCACCGTGCAGATGGCCGAGGCGGCCTTCAACCGGATCCCCCGCCTCGAGGAGGCGTCGATCAACGCCGCCTGGGCCGGCCTCTACGAGGTCACCCCGGACCACAACGCGATCGTCGGTCACCTGCCCAGCTTCCGCAACGCCATCGTGGCGGCGGGCTTCAGCGGCCACGGCTTCATGCACGGCCCGGCCTGCGGCGAGGTCGTCGCCCAGCTCGCGCTCGGCCAGACGCCGGGCATCGACGTGTCGGCGCTCGGGATCGAGCGCTTCGAGGGCGAGGGGGCCCACGGCCTCGAAGAGGTCATGGTCATCTGAAGCGAAAACGTCGTGGGCGCCCCAATCCGGGGCGCCCACGACGTTTGGTGGCTTTTCCTAGGCCGAGAGGACCTTGTCGAGGCGCTCGAGGGCCCAGTCGATCTCTTCCTTGCTCACGATGAGCGGGGGGGCCAGGCGGATGACGGTGTCGTGGGTCTCCTTGCAGAGCAGGCCCTCGTCCATCAGCCGCTCGCAGTAGACGCGGGCGGGCTTGTTGAGCTCGATGCCGATCAAGAGGCCGCGGCCGCGGACCTCCTTGACGTGCGGGCTCTTGATCGACCGCAGCCTGTCCATGAAGTAGTCGCCGAGCTTGGCCGAGTTCTCGACGAGCCCCTCGTCGGTGAGCACCGAGAGGGCGGCGCGGGCCACCGCGCAGGCGAGCGGGTTGCCGCCGAAGGTGCTGCCGTGCTGGCCGGGCTGGAACACGCCCATGACCTCGTCGCTGGCGAGCATGGCCGAGACGGGGTAGAAGCCGCCCGAGAGGGCCTTGCCCAGCACCAGCACGTCGGGGCGGATGCCCTCGTGCTCGTAGGCGAACAGCTTGCCCGTGCGGCCGAGGCCCGTCTGGATCTCGTCGGCGATGAAGAGGACGTCGTGCTTCTTGAGGAGCTCGCTCACACCGGCCATGTAGCCCGCGGGCGGGACGTAGATTCCCGCCTCGGCCTGGATGGGCTCGATCAGGAAGGCGCAGGTGTTGGGGGTGATGGCCGCCTCGAGCGCGGCGAGGTCGCCGAAGGGCACGATCCTGAAGCCGGGGGTGAAGGGGCCGAAGCCGTCCTTGTAGCTCTCTTCGGTCGAGAAGCCGACGATGGTGGTCGTGCGCCCGTGGAAGTTGTTGGCGCAGACCACGATCTCGGCCTGGTTCTCGGGGATGCCCTTGACCTTGTAGCCCCACTTGCGGGCGGCCTTGATGGCGGTCTCGATGGCCTCGGCGCCCGTGTTCATGGGCAGCACGCGGTCGAAGCCGGTGAGCGCGTGGAGCTCCTCGTAGAGCAGGGGCAGCTGGTCGTTGCGGAAGGCGCGCGAGGTGATGGTGACGCGCTCGGCCTGGCTCTTCAGGGCCTCCAGGATGCGGGGATGGCAGTGGCCCTGGTTGACCGACGAGTAGGCGCTCAAAAAGTCCATGTAGCGCCGGCCCTCGACGTCGTAGAGCCAGACCCCCTGGCCCGACTCGATGACCAGATCCAGCGGGTGATAGTTGTGGGCGCCGAAGCGCTCTTCCTTGTCGATGTAGTCGCGCGTCTGCAGGGCGCCGGGCACGAGCTCGTTCATGGGGTTCCTTTCACGGCCTGAGGGGGATGCCTTCTTATTAGTTACCATAGCGCGATCGCGCCCCCGGCGCCACCCCGCAGGCCGCCTCCTACTCCTCCTCCGCGGGCTCCTCGAAGACCTGGAGGGTGTCGATCAGGGCCGTCTCGATCTCCATCATCGCCAGGAAGTCCTCGGCGTCCTCCTCGGTGCCGACGGCGGCCACCAGCTCTTCGAAGGAGACCTCGGCGCCATCCGGGAAGGGCTGCCCGAAGCGCTCCTTGCGGCGCTCCATCAGGGCGTCCACGATGAGCAGCGCCTCGTGCAGATCCAGGGTCACCGAGATGGCCGGCTCGTTGTGCGGAATCAGGTAAGCCATGCCCACTTCTCCCCTCTAGTGCTCGGGTGGCGCGGCGGGCAGGGTGAACCAGAAGCGGCTCCCCTCTCCCGGCGAGCTTTTCACCCCGACGGTCCCCCCGTGGGCCTCGACCAGGTCCTTGACGATGCTGAGCCCGAGCCCCGATCCCCCGCGCCGGGCACCCGACGGAAGCTGGCTGAAGCGCTTGAAGAGCTTGGGGATGTCCTCTGCGGCGATGCCTTCGCCCGTGTCCACCACCTCGCAGTACAGGCCGCCGTCGCTCGGCATGGCCTCGAGCCGGATGTGGCCTCCGGGCGGGGTGAACTTGATGGCGTTGTTGAGAAGGTTGATGAGCACCCGGCCGATGCGCTCCGAGTCCAGCCGCATCGGCATGGGGGCTTGCGGCAGGGAGAGGGTGAGCATCAGCTTGGCCCTTTCGACCTGCGGGCGCAGGCTTGCTTCGACCTCGCGGGCCAGGGCCGCGAAGTCGAGCGTCTCCAGCTTGAGCGTGAAGCTCCCGGCCTCGAGCCGCGCGGTGTCGAGAAGGTTGTCGACCAGGTAGGTCAGGCGCTGCGAGCTCTTCTCGATCTCGGTGACGAACTCGCGCTGCCTTGCGCTCAAGGGCCCCCCCAGCCCGTCCTCCAGGAACTCGGCGTAGCCGATGATCGAGGTCAGGGGGATCCGCAGGTCGTGGCTGATGGCGTTGAGGAACCTGCTCTTGAGGAGCGCCTGCTCCTCGAGCGCGGCATTCTTGGCGCTGAGCTCCGCCTCGAAGCGCTTGCGCTCGCTGATGTCCCGGTAGATCGCCGAGTAGCCCATCATGTGGCCCTGGGTGTCGCGCACCGGGGAGAAGGAGATGGCGACGTCGAGGCGCACGCCTCCCTTGCACATCCGCTGGCCCTCGAAGTGGGGGATGTGCTCGCCCTCTTCGAGCCGCTCGATGATGCGTGCGGCCGAATAGCCGCCCTCGGGCGGCACCACCAGCGAGATGGGCTGCCCGATTGCCTCTTTGGCGGTGTAGCCGAAGAGGCGCTCTGCCCCCTTGTTCCAGGTGATGAAGGTGCCGTTTCGGCCGACGCCGACGATGGCGTCCTCGCTGTCCTCCACGATGGCCGCCAGGTTGCGGGACGACTGCTCGGCGCGTCGGCGCAGGATGAACTGCCCGATCTGGGCGCCGATGCTGGCCATCAGCTTCATCACCCCCGGATCGGGCTCTCTGGCCTGCTGGCTCAGGAACTCCATGGCCCCGAGGACCTCCCCGCCGCCGACGATGGGGAAGCCGAACGAGCCGTGCAACCGGCTCGCGGTCGCGGCGTCGCGGCGGGGGAACCTGGGGTCGTGCTCGACGTCCGGGAACCATGCGGGTTTGCCGGTCTGCCAGATCAGGCCGGGTAGCCCGGTGCCTTTGGTGAACGAGGAGACGCGGGTGATCTTCACGAAGTCGCTGTCTTCGAGCGACGAAAGGCGCCAGCTCTCCTCGCACTGCATGACCTGGCCGAAAGGATCGACGAGCCAAAGGTTGCCGAGCTGCCAGTCCAGGTGCTCGGCGATGGCCTTCAGGAGCGTGGGGGCGGCCTCCGAGAGGGTCTCGGCGTCCGCGAGCAGCCGGGTCGTGGCGTACTGGATGGCGAGGCGATTCTCGCTCAGCGGGGGGCACGCCTCCCGGCGCGCGGTGCCCTCATCGGGGGCCGCGCCGAGGAAGGTGGTCTTGCCCTGCTTCTTGCCCATCGCCTCCTCGTTTCCTCTCAGCGACCGCAACGAGGATCTTCGTCGATGCCGCCCGCGTCGGCAAGCCTCGCTCCTTGGCTGCGTTCCAAGGAAAACGGCCCGGGCAGAATGCCCGGGCCGCACGCGATCGCATGGACTAGAAGACGACGTGGCGCCCCTTCTGCCGGCGGCAGAACATGGCGATGGTCGCCGCGGCGTCGCCGACCCCGGTGTTGCCCGAGCCGCCGATGCCCGACGCGCCGAACTCCTCCCACTCGAGGGCCGAGTCGGTGCCGTCGTTCTCCTTGAGCATGCCCGCGATGACCTTGCGGGCCTTCTGGATCTTGCGGTCGTCGCGGGTCCAGATGGAGCAGGCCAGGTCGTGCGGGTTGGTCAGGAGCGAGAACTTGAGGAAGTCCTCGAAGCTCGGAAGCTCCATCGCGCACAGGATCGGCATGAAGAACTCGGTGGTCGCGATCGGGAATTCGATCTCGCCCTTGCCGTCCCAGTCGGCCTTGACCATGGAGTCGGGCTTGACCTTGACGATCAAGGGGGCGATGACCTCGGCGTGGTCGGCGTAGGCGCTGCCCTCGACCTTGCCGCCCTCGCGCAGGATCTCGAGGCCGGCGGCCCTGGCGCCCTCGCGGATGTTGGTGACGGTCTGGGCCTGGTGGACCATGTTGGGGCCGATCACCTTGGTCTTGTCGGTGAAGGCGGGGTTCATGACTTCCCACTGGTCCATCTCGGCGTTGACGTAGCCGATCACCTTGGAGAGGGTCGAAGGCGAGGCCGCGATGCCGTGCAGGGTGGTGCACTTGTGCGAGCTGAAGCCGAGCTTGGAGTAGGTGAGGCGCACGGCGATCCGCTGGAGCTCCTCGTCCGAGTAGCCGTCGTCGATCCAGCTCCAGTTGCAGCCGCCGCCCTCGAACTTGAGGGTGCGGATGCCGCGGCCGGCCTGGATGTTCTTGGCGGTCTGCTCGGAGCCCGTCAGCGACGCCACGGCGATGCGCGGGTCGGTCCCGAGGCTCGCGATGCCCGAGCCGAAGCCCTCGAGCTTCTGGACCGCGCGGGGATCCGCTCCCGCCGCGAGCAGCATGCGGATCATGACCGTGCTGGAGACCGCGCCGTAGGGGTGGCCCTTGAAGATCAAGGGGGCATTGGCCATGTAGGCGCCGATCAGCTGGATGACCGGGATGCCGTAGATGAAGTTCATCGGGGTGATGAGCGCCACCACGCCGGCGGGCAGGTACGGGTTCTTCCAGTACGACTGGCCGTCCGCCATCTGGGGGACGAGCTCGCCCATCATGGCCTTCTCGGCGTTGCCGCCGATGTGGTCGGCCGAGCGCTTGGCCTCCCAGTAGTCCTTGTCGGCCTCGAGCCGGGTCTTGGGGATCTCGTTGCGGATCTCGCGCATGATCTCCTCGTAGTAGTACTCGAAGAGGCGCGAGAAGTTGCTGACGACGAACTTGCGGTAGCTGACGACCTCGTCAGACCACTCGAGCGAGCTCCAGAAGTCGTAGGCGTAGGAGATTGCGAGCTCCACGTCCTCGGGCTGCGAGTCGGGCACCTCGGCGAAGGGGATGCGCTTGTCGTACAGGGTGCTCAGCGTCACCATCTTGCCGTTCGAGGGCAGGCGCCACTCGCCCGCGATGAAGTTGCGGGTGGGGATGGGCTTGGCGTCCGGGGCGCTGGGCAGCTCGCTGTAGGGGAAGAGGTAGGAGCGCAGCGCCTCGATCTCGGCGTCGCGCAGGCCGCACGAGAAGAGCGACCAGTCGGCGCGGCGACGGGGGTAGAGGGTGGCGACGGGGTCGGCGCCGAGCTGAGCGCCCTGGTTGAAGGCGGCGATCGAGGCGCCGAGGGCCTCCAAGTCGAAAGTCACGCCGGAGTTGGCGCGCTGGTGGGGTTTGTTCATCGTCTGGGTCAAGGTGACGCTCTCCTCATCGAGGGGCTCGGGGTGCGAGCCGGTGCGAACACCCTATTTTACACCGAAAGAGGCGCTTCGTTCAGCCCCAGGAGACCTTGCGTCCCCGCAGGGCGTTGAGCGCTCGCCAGAAGCCGATGCTCACGGCGGTCTTGGCGTGGAAGGTCAGGCGGGCGGCCCTGCCGTAGTGCTTGTCGATCAAGAGGGCGCGGCTGTGGTACTCCTGCCGGCGCATGCGAGCGGGGATGCGGGCCGAGCTCGCGCCGCCCAGGTGGATGATCTCGGCCTCCGAGAGGAAGTAGACCCGGTGGCCGACCTTGGCCATCCGCATCTGCCAGTCGATCTCCTCGCCGTACATGAAGAAGCGCTCGTCGAGGAGCCCCACCGTCTCGACCACGTCCCTTCGGACCATGAGGCAGGCGCCCGTCACCCAGTCGACCTGCCGGGTGCTCGCGTGGTCCCAGTAGCTCAAGAAGCGCGTCCTCGCGGATCGCCGCTTCCAGAAGAGGGCGACCAGCTTGTTCTCGATCAGCGAGCCCATGGTGCTGTAGAAGTTGTGGGCCGAGGGCTGCAGGGTGCGGTCGCCGTTGAGCAGCTTGCAGCCGACGGCCCCTGCTCCCTGGTGGTTCTCCAGGAAGGCGACCATCCGATCGAGGGCGTGGTCCAGCACCACCGTGTCCGAGTTGAGAAGCAGCACGTAGCGCCCCCTGGCCTGGGCGATGGCCTGGTTGTTGGCCGCGGCGAAGCCCAGGTTGTGGTCGTTGGCGATCAGCCGGACGTCGGGGAAGTCGGTGGCGACCATCTCGGGGCTGTGATCCGCCGAGCCGTTGTCCACCACCCAGACCTCGGTGGGGGTGAGGGTCTGTTCCTGGATGCTCTCGAGGCACGCCTTGAGCAGCGCGCGGGTGTTCCAGTTGACCACCACCACCGACAGGATCGGTCGATTCATCGCGGCGTCCCTCCTGAGAGCATGCGGGCGTTCTGGGCGATCAGGCGCGGCACGAGGATCCGCCCCATCTCGAGGGCGCGCTCGCTCCAGTCGTGGGCGCGGGCGAGCGCCATCCGGGCCTCGCGGTGCTCGCGCGAGTGCTCGCCAAGCGAGCGCTCGATGGCCGCGAGGTAGGCCGGGGCCCCCTCGGCGACCCGGCAGCTCGAGGCGACCTCGTCGAGCGCGGCGAAGGGGGTCATGACCACAGGCAGGCCCGCGGCCAGGTACTCGTTGAGCTTCAGCGGGTAGATGGCCCGGGTCTGCACCGACGAGACGAAGGGGATCAGCCCCACGTCGAAGACCTTGAGGGTGCCGGGGGCGCGATGGGCCGGGCACGGCCCGAGCACGTGGACGTTGGGCAGGCGAGAGAGGGCTTCGATGCGCGCGGCGTAGGCCCCCTGGACGGGGCCGACCAGCACCCAGGACCAGCCGGGGCGCGCCTCGGCGCAGGCCTGGATCAGGTCGTAGTCGAAGCGCGCCTCCAGGTTGCCCAGGTAGCCGATCACGGGCCCCGGCAGGCGCGCGAGCTCCTCGGGGACGGCCTCTCTAGGGTCGCCTGCCCGGGCGTAGTGGGCGTAGTCCACCCCGTTCGGCACGTAGTGGCAGCGGGGGTGGAGGGCCCCGCGCGAGGCCTGCAGGGCGGGGCTGGTGGTGAAGACCACCTCGCTCTTGTCCATCAGGGCGCGCTCGAGCCGCGCGCCGTGCCGCGCGATGTAGGGCTCGCCGGTGATCTCGTCGAAGCAGTGGTAGACGGTCATGCGCTCGCCGAGGGTGCCTGCGAGGCGCTCTCCCAGGGGCACGTCGAAGGAGACCCAGAAGATGGGCTCGCGCATCTCCAGGCGCTGCATGGCGCGTCGGATGCAGCGCCGCACGAGCGCGGCGGAGGCTTCGAGCCCCCAGTCGTAGAGGGGCCGAGGCAGGCCGCTCGGGACCATCGGCGGCGGGGTCAGGACCCAGACCTCGCGCTGGGGGTCGGGTACCCGCCGCAGGCCCACCTGGCGCCCCCAGGTGCGCGCGAGGCGATCGCGCCAGGCCGGGTCGCGGCGAAAGGTCCAGCCGTCCTTGAGGGTGGCCGGGTGGTCCACCCACAGCACGCGGTTGTGCCGGGCGAACTCGCGCATCAGGTAGTGCCCGCTGGAGGGCAGGCGGGTCTCCCAGGGCGTGATCGACAGGCACACCAGGTCGTGGTCCCTCAGCACGGTCGCCCTCCTTTTCGCGCGCGCCGGCGGGCGTCCACCGCGCTGAAGAGGCACCCGAGCGTCGCGGCGCCGGCCTCGTAGCTGTAGCGCTCGCGGATCCGCCTCCTGGCCGCCTCGCCCAGGGCCGCCGCGCGGCGCGGGTCGTCCAGCAGGCCCGCGATCGCCTCGCCGAGCGCCTCGGGGTCGTTTGGCGCCACCACCACCCCGCACCCGGCGAGGAGCGAGGGGATGTCCGAGACCGCGGTCGAGACCACCGGGCAGGCCATGGCCATGGCCTCGTACAGCTTCATGGGCATCTGGCCCATGCTCGCTGGCTCGCGGCGCTGGGGAAGGGCCACCACGTCGGCCATGCGCAAGAAGGCGGGGGTCTTCTCCGGGGGCTGGGTGCCGAGCAGCATCACCCGTTCGTCGGTCTCGGCGAGGGCCCTGGCGTAGGGGGTGACGGGCCCCACGATGAGGAGCTTCCAGGAGGCGCGATCCCCCAGGCGCAAGAGTGCCTCGCGGATCTCGCCGACCCCCTTGTTGGGCTGCGCGATGCCCGCGAACACCGCGACCTTGAAGTCGCTCAGCCCGTGCTCGGCGCGCAGGGCCTCGCGGTCGTATCGATCGGGGTCGAAGCGATGGGTGTCCACGTACTGGGGCGCGAGCACCCCACCGTAGCGACGCTGGAAGTGGGTCGAGACGGTGGTGATGGCGTCGGCCGCGCCCACCAGCCTGTCCGTGGTCCAGGTCGCCCAGTAGTTGTTGGGCTCGTGCAGGTGCGGCAGGCCGTAGACGGCGTTCTTGAGGGCGTACCGGGAATAGGGGGCCACCATGTAGGGCTCCCAGTCGTCCACGTCGACCACCACCGGCAAGCCCCTTCTCGCGCGCAGGGCGAGCGCCAGGCCGTAGGAGGTCGGCCTGGGCTTCATGGCGTAGATCAGGTCGCCCGAGATCCGCTCGCAGAGCGCGCGCGCATCCTGCCAGAAGGCCGGCCACGGCCTGGCCGGGACGCCCCGGTACGGGAAGTCCCTGGGGGCCAGGGGGTCGAGCGTCTCGGGCCGGAAGTGGAAGCCCAGGACCTCGACCTCGAAGCGGCGCGACAGCACCCGCGCCAGGAGGCGCACCCGGTACAGCGGCGCGCTGGATTCGTCCGAGGCGATGAGGGTGATCTTCATTGGCGACTCCTCGAGGGGCCGCGCCTGGCAAGCTCGGCCGACTGGCCGAGCAGCATGGCGAGGCCGATGGCGAGGTAGAACCACTCGCTCAGGGGCTTCTGGACGTAGATGTCGTTGGAGAGGGCGCCCACCGCGTAGCAGACGAAGATCCCGAACAGCCCGAGGCAGAGGGCCTTCAGGAAGGGGCGTTCGAGCCGCGCGTAGGTCCTTGCCGCCGACGCGGCAGCAGCGACGATCAGCCAGATGAACAGCGAAAGGCCGACCCAGCCCATCTCCAGGCCGTACTTGAAGTAGTTGTTGTCGGTGGGCACCCCGATGGTGGTGCCGGGGATGGGCTCGCCGCCTGTGACGGCGAGGCCCGAGGCGCCGGCGGTCCACAGGCCGCTGCCGAAGGGCCGCTCGACGATCCGGGGCAGGTAGTCGTTGATGTAGCCCATCCGCACCTGGAAGCTGGCGTCCTCGCCCGGCTTGGCCGCGGTCATGACCCGGTCCAAGAGGCCCGTCTGTCCGCTCGCCGCGAGCCCGCCCAGGCACAGCGTCCCGATGAGGAGCGCCCCCAGGCACAGCTTCCAGTTGCGGCTCAGCATGAGCATGGCCGAGAGCCCCGCCACCACCGCGACGATGGGGCCCCGCGAGTAGCTGAGCACCATCGCGTAGAGCATGGGCACGCTGAGCGCGAGCAGGGCCGCGACCCGCCACCCCCTGCTCGAGAGCGCCAGGGCGACGAGCAAGAGGGCACCGGTGATCTCGATGAAGCCGAAGGTCGCGGCGTCCCCCACCGTGCCGAACACGCGCACGTAGCCGTTGAGGATGTGGGTGCGCCAGCTGCCCGACTCGATGAGCCAGTTGTACTCCTGGTTGAGCAGGCCGTGGTGGTGCTGGTAGATGCCGTACAGGCCCTCGACGGTGAGCAGCCCCAGCCAGAAGACCATGAAGCGCTTGAGCTTGCGCTCGCTGCGGAAGTAGTAGACGACCAGGATGGCGCCGACGGCCCGCAGGGTGTCGCGCAGCCCGTACACCCCGAACTTGAGGCTCGGGGCGAGGGGATTGAAGACCTCGAGCACCTGGTAGGCGCAGAAGAGCACCAGCGGCAGGGTGATGGCGGTACGGAACAGGCGCCGGTTACCCCCGTTCGCCAGGTCCACCACCAGGCGCAGCCCCATCAGGAGGATCATCCCCTCCAGGGCCAGGCCGATCTGGTTGGCGTCCAGGTTGGGCATCATGCGCTTGATGAAGACCACCACCGTCGAGAAGCCCAGCACCACGTAGACCCCGAGCTCCACGTTGAGGAAGATGGCCGCCATCAGGGGCGCGATGGTCAAGAGCACCATCTTGAGCCGGTCGAAGCCCGCCACCGCCTGGGCCGTGACCGCCACGAAGGGCAGGCAGGCGAGCAGGACCTTCCACCACGTCCCCCGAAGGGGGGCCTTGCCCCTGGGCAGGGTCGCCTTGACGCTCATGCGCCCTTCTCCTGGTCGAGCTTGGCCTCGACCAGCTCGTGGGCCATCAGGGCGCTCGCGCGCGCCTCGAGGACGTAGGCCAGAACGAAGCCGAAGACCCCCGCGATCAAGGAGCCGAGGGCGAGCTTGACCAGGGTCTTCGCGTCCTCCGGCTTGATGGGCGGCTCGGCCAGGTCCACGATGGTGATCGGCAGGACCGAGGCGCCGTTGGCCGCCAGCCGGGTCTGGCTCGCGCGCTCGCTCAGGCGCTGGTAGTCGGCCTCGCGCAGGGCGACCTCGCGCTGCAGCTCCTTGTAGGTGACGTCGGTGACCGAGGCGTTGCGCGCCTTGGGCTCGAGCTCGGCGATCGCCGCCTCGAGGCTCGAGAGCTTGGCCTGCTGCTGGGCGACCTCGACCTTGAGGGCGATCCGGCGCCCGGCCACGTCGGCGCGCGCGGGGTCGCTCGCGGCCACCTTGGCGCTGGTCGAGCGAACCGTGCTCGAGGCCCTGGCGATCTGCCCCTTGAGCTCCTTGACCACGGGGCTCTCATCCCCGTACAGCCCCCTGGCGTCGGAGAGGTTCTGCTTGAGGGTCTTGAGGCGATCGCCCGCCGTCTCCACCTCCGGGGCGTCCTTGACGCTGCTCGCGAACGCGGGGTCCTTCTTGAGCAGGAGGATCTCGCGCTCGACCATCGAGAGCCCGCTCCTGGCGGCCGTGAGGGCGCGCTCCACCTCGCCCTTCTGGGCCCGGAGCTCCGCGAGCTGCACGGCGATGGTGGTCTGGGCCTCGGGGACGTTGGTCGCCTTGAAGGCCTTGAGGCGATCCTCGGCCCCGCGCAGGCGCTGGGCGCTCTCCTTCACCTGCTGGGCGATGAAGGCGTCGGCGCTGCGGGCGTCGGTGCCCTGGCTCTGCTGGTAGAAGCGGATGAACTCGCGGGTGTGCGTGTTGGCGAGATCCGCCGCCTCCTGGGGGGACCTGGCGGTGCCCGAGATGCGCATCATGTCGGTCTGGCCGACCTTCTCGACGTCGAGGCGCTTGGCGAGCTTCTCGGGGGTGGTGGCGAGGTTGAGCTTGGAGGCGGTTCGCTCGAGCACCGAGCGGCTCTGGAGCATCTCGGTCAGGTTGCCCATCAGGGCCCCCGCCTTGAACCAGTCGATGGCCGTCCCGCTCACCGACTGGCCCGAGGCGATGCCGGTGTTGATGGTGGTGGTGGCCTTGTAGGTCTTGGGCGCGCGCATCGAGAGCACGCCCACGGCCAGGTCGCTGGCCACGACGATCGAGAGGATGAGGGGCCAGCGACGCTTCAGGATGTTGGACAGGGTGAGCCACAGGCGCGCGTCGTTGGCGCCTTGAGGCGGGCTCGCGAACTCCTCGTAGGGCCGCAGGCCGTAGCCCGCCGCCTGCGCCATCGGGGCGTAGTAGGGCATCAAGCCCGGCTGGATCCCCCGGCGATCCAGGGCGAGCACCATCTCCTCGAGCCGCTCTGCGAAGGGGGTGAGCTCGGGCGGCAGGGCCATGGGCGGGATCGCCTGCGCCTGGAAGAGGGCCATCAGCGCCGGGTGGATGGCCCTCTCGGCGGCCTCCTGGAAGCTGCCCTCGCCCTCGGTCCAGCCGAGCGAGGCCTGGTACAGGGCGAGGGCGCCCGCGAGCACCATGGGGCGAGGCCCGAGGGGGTAGCCGCCGAGGACGCGCTCGACCAGGAGCCGCAGGAGCGGCAGGTTGTTATCAAAGCGCGCCAGGGCGGCATCGAGGGGGGGGCGATCCTTCATGGCGGTCTCCTCCTGTTGGGGGCTCTTACTGCTTGGCGGTCTTCGGCCTCTTCTCGAGCCAGTCCGTGTCGCCCATCTGCTGGACCAGGATGGCCCAGGCACGGTTGTAGGCCCCCTCCGAGGCGACCAGGTCGGCTTGGGACTGGCTGACGGCGAGCCGCGCCTTCATGACCTCGCTGATGCTGGCGTTGCCCTTCCCGAAGAGGCGCTGGACCACCATCACGTCCGACTCGGTGCTGCGGATGGCCTCCTGCCGAAGGACCAGGAGCTTTTGCTGGGAGAGCCACCCGGCATAGGCCTCGGTGGTGCTCGCCACCACCTGGAGGCTCACCTGCCTCACCCCCTCGCGCGCGGCCTGGAGCCGGGCCTCGGAGCCCTTGAGCACCAAGGGGGTGCTCAGGAAGTCGCCCAGGTTCATGGTCACGTAGGCCCCGGCGGCGGGAAGCGGCAGGCCGTTCGCCGGGGGCACGACGGTGTTGACCCCCACGTTGGCCGAGACCGAGCGCAGCGGGTAGAGCTTGGCCACGTCGGCCTCGGCCTCGGCCCGCGAGAGCTCGGCGCGCGCTGCGCGCAGCTGCGGGTTGTTGGCGAGGGCCTTGGTGATCGCCTGGTCCAGGGTGAGGTCGGCCGGGGGCTCGGGGAGGGCCTGGGCGAGGGCCGCCAGGGACCCCCAGGCGAGCATCGCGCCGGCCACGAGCATTGCCAGAGGAGTCTTCATGAGGGTCCTTTCGTGTGTGCGCTCACCGCGCGCCGCGGCGAAGCAAGAGGGCGGGAATGGTCTTGAGCAGGATCAGCCAGTCGCTCCAGAAGGTGCGCGTCACCGAGTAGTAGGAATCGAGCACCATGCGCTCCTTCTCGCTGAGGTCGGATCGCCCGCTGATTTGCCACAGGCCGGTGATGCCCGCGGGGCACGAGAAGCGAAGGCGCTGCCAGTCCTCGTCGAGGGCCTCGGCCTCATACACCGGAAGGGGCCGGTTGCCGACCAGCCGCATGTCCCCGAGCGCCACGTTCAGGAGCTGGGGCAGCTCGTCGAGGCTCGTGGCGCGCAGGAAGCGGCCCAGGCGGGTGATGCGCGGGTCGTGCGTCAGCTTGAAGAAGGCCCCGTCGCCGTAGTGGTTGTGGGCCTTGAGGGCCGAGAGGCGGCGCTCGGCGTCGCGCACCATGGTCCGGAACTTGTAGAGCTCGAAGACCCGTCCGCGCAGGCTTCCCTCGCGCCAGGCGCGGCGGTCCTGCCCGACCCGCAGCTGGGTGAAGATGACCGGGCCCGGGTCGTCCAGGTAGATGAAGAGGGAAATGGCGAGCAGAAGGGGCGAGAGCGCCAGGAGCGCCACGATGGCGAGGCTGGAGTCGAGGAGCTGGCCGAGGCGCTCCCCTCTGGGTGCGCGCATGGTCGATCGCAGCACCTCGGGATCGGGGCTGGGCTCGAAGGGGGCTTGCGGGCGATCCACGTCGAAGGATCCGTGGCGCCAGACGAGCCGATCGTGCCAGCGGGTGGCCTTGCCGAGGGAGGTGCCGGCGAGCACGATCGAGCGCTCGACCGAGGCGCCGCGCGCGACCTCCACGTCCCGGACCAGCACGGCGTGCGGCCCGATCCGCCCTTCGCGCCCCACGCGGCAGCCGGGGCCGATCCAGCAGGGGGGAACGAGGGTGGCCTCCGGGTGGACCAGGGCACCGGGGTCCACGTGAAGGATCGCATCCCCCGCCGTGCCGGCGCAAAGCGCGGCGAGCTGCGCCTGGTGGTACCCGAGCGGGGTGCCTGCCGGATGCCAGGCGCCCTCGGCGACGTGGCCCGCGACGCGCAGCCCCTGCGCGCTGAGCCGGGGCAGCCACTCCCGGCCGATGGCGCACGGGGTGCCGGGCAGGTGATCGAGGGCAGCCGGCTCGACCAGGTAGATGCCCGTGTGCCAGACCTCGGGCCGCTCAGGGGGGGCGCAGCTTTTCAGCATGCCGCCGGTCGTCAGCGCGGCCCCGAGCGCGCCGGGGGAGGCTTGCGGGCTCAGAACGGCGGTGACCAGGGCCCCCGTGGCCCGGTGGTGCGCGATGGCCCCTTCGAGATCCAGCCAGTCGATCACGTCGCCCGAGAGCACCAGGGTGGTCTGCGAGAGAAAGGCCGCATGGGCCTTCAGCGCCCCGCCGCTCCCCGAGAGCGCGCTCTCCAGGGCGACGCTGACGCGCATCCCCTCGGGCGTCGCCGATCGGATCGCGGCCTCGAGGGGGGCGGGCAGGTGGTGCATGGCGACCAGGACGTCCTCGACGCCGAGGCGCGAGAGCCGGCGCAGCTGGTGCGCGATCAGCGCCTCGCCAAGAAGCGGGAGGGCTCCGAGCGGCGCGGTGAAGGTGATGGGGGCGAGCGCGGCGTGCGCGCTTCCCGTGAGGATCAGGCCTTTCACGCTTTCTCCTCGGAAAAGTGCGGGCGGCACGGGGCGCGGGCCTCTCACTGCTCGCTCAGCGCGATGACCTTGTGGAGCGAGGCGCGCGCGAGCCGCTCGCGGGCATGGTCGGGCAGGTGGGCCACCACCAGGTGCCGGGAGCGGCGCTTGGCCATCTCGCCGGCCTCGGCCAGCGCGGCCAGACCCGTGGGGTCCAGCTGCTTGAGCGCTTTGAGGTCCAGCACGACGCGCGAGGTGCCCTCGCAGAGGTGCTCGGCGAGGGCGCGCTTGAAGGCGATCGCCGTTCGGGCATCGAGCGCCCCCATGAGGCGAAGCGTGCCGGGCTCGTCGGGGGTGACCTCGATTTTCAGGCCGGGCGCGAGCGGAAGGTGCCGAGGGGATCCGCCCCGTGTGCCCAGGGCGTCTTGGCCCGCCCAGGATCCTGGCGTGCTCTCCATCCGAGATCCTCCTTGGTGAATCGACCGAGGCGGTGACGGAAGCTTGGCTGCTTGTCGCAGCGGGGGATTCTCGCTCAAGGGTACCGGCGGGCTCGGAAGCGGGGAAAGGTCGATTTGACGAAATGCGTGAGAGGTTTCGTCGCCGCAGGCAAGCGATCCGGGGCCGAGCGTGTGTAGAATAGAGGGGCTTTCTGGCATCAAGGAGGACGACGCGGCGCCTCCCTCGCGCCAGGGTGATGGAGAGGTCCGCATGGCCGACGCCCCCGATTACTACGAAGTCCTCCAGGTCCATCCCAAGGCGAGCGCCTTGATGATCAAGAAGGCGTATCGCACCCTGCTTTTGGCGGGGGGGCATCCGGATCTCGGCGGCAACCCGGTCGAGACCCAGCTCTTGACCGAGGCCTACGAGGTCCTCTCGAACCCCGATCGCCGCATGGCCTACGACCGCCGCCGCAGCGTCGGCCGGCCCGCGCCAACCACCATCATCGTCTCCATCTGCCCCCACTGCGGGGTCTTCAACCGGGTGCGATCGGAGACCAAGCTGCTCGTCGCGCGCTGCGGCAAGTGCGGCCATGGGCTCGGCAAGGCCAAGGCGCCGACCATGCCCCTCAAGCTGGAGCGCAAGTGGCCCTGGAAGTGGATCCTGGGCGGGGCCCTGGTCGCGTTCACCGTCGTCGGCGCGGTGGGGGGCTACCAGCTCTGGAGCGCCGATCGCGATCCCTTGGCCGAGGCGATCGCCCTCGAGGAGCGCGGGCAGCTCTCGAGCGCCGCCGAGCGCCTGCAGGCGATCATCGAGACCCAGCCGCGCCACCTGGCCGCTCACCAGCACCTGGGCCAGGTCTACGAGGCCCAGAAGAACCTGGAGGCCGCCATCGCCCAGTACCGCGTGGCTGCCGACATCTCGCCGACCACCCCCAAGTCCCACTACCTCCTGGGAAGGGCCCTGATGCGGCACGGTCGCCTCGACGAGGCCGAGGAGGCCCTTCGCAAGTCGATCGCGATCGATCCCCAGGACGTGGGGGCCCTCGTGACCCTGGGCAAGCTCCTGGTCAAGACCGACCGACTGGACCAGGCGGTGGAGGTCTACCGCAAGGCCGTGCCCCTCGACGTGCGCAACAGCGACCTGCGCTACAGCCTGGCCATGGTCTACCAGCTGCAGGGGGACACCGCCCATGCCGTGCAGGAGCATCGCCAGGCGCTATCGATCGACCCGCGCCACCGCGAGGCCCTGGTCAACCTGGGCAAGCTCTACCGGGAGCGCGGCGCCTACCAGGACGCCCTGACCCAGTTCCAGAAGGCCGCCGTCCTCAGGTACGAGGACCCCGACCTGCACTTCTGGATGGCCGAGATCTACCGCCAGTCAGGCAACCCGGCCCAGGCCATCCGCGAGTTCCAGGTCTCGCAGAGCCAGGCCAAGGCCAACCCGATCCTGCGCGACCGCATCGATCGCGCCCTCAGGGCCCTGGGGGGCTAGTCCTTCTCGTAGCTGAGGATGTCGCCCGGCTGACAGTCAAGGACCTCGCAGATGGCCTCCAGGGTGGAGAAGCGGATCGCCTTGGCCTTTCCCGTCTTGAGGATGGAGATGTTGTTGAGCGCGATGCCCGTCCTTTGGGCCAGCTCGCTCACCTTCATTTTGCGATCGACCAGCAGCCGATCGAGATGCACTTCGATGCTCATGGGCCTATGCGATCAAGTCCATTTCCTGCGCCATCTCCAGGATCACGCCCAGCGCCATGCCGATCAGGAGGTACACGCTGGCCGCCAGCATCGCCTGAGCCGCGCTCATCCCGCCGCCGAGCAGCAGCTGGGTCTTGGTCAGGGACGTATCGCCCAGCCGGAGCCAGCTGTAGAGGTGGGTCGCGAAAGGAAGCAGGTTGAACAGGAACTGGATGGCCGCTGCGACATAGCACCCGATCTTCGCGAGACCGAGAACCTGGCGGCGAACATTCTTGCGTTGCATGGGAACTCTCTCCATTCGTGTAATTTTCAACGATAAACGTGTGATCATCATGGGGCCACCGACGGGGTTTGTCAATGAATTTCGTTGATAAATTATCGATAAAAATGGTCCTTCGTTCGCGCAGTGCTCACCCGGCCCCCCTCAAAAGGCCGCCTGCCGCCTGCCGAACGGCCCCTGTGATAAACTGAAGGCCCTGTTTTGTCTCGCTTTGCCCGGAGCCTGAATGAGCAATCTCACCGAACTGACCGCCTTCGCGACCGCCTTTCCCGCCTTCGAGACGATCCGCAAGGACCTGGTAGGGGGGCGCACCCTCAAGGTGGGCGGCGTCACCCCCGCGTCGGCGGCGCTCGTCGCCTCGGCCCTTGCGGCCGAGAGCTGGCTGCTCGTCGCGCCGAGCGCGGACGTGGCCAAGCGCCTCCAGGCGGATCTGGTCGCCTACGGCGTCGAGGCCCTCTACTTCCCCGCGGTCGAGGTGACCCCCTACGAGGGCGTCTCGCCCGAAGAGGAGCTGCTGCACGCGCGCCAGGCGGTGCTCGCCAAGCTCTGCGAGCCTGGGCCGCACAAGGTGATCACCACCCCCCGGGCGCTCGCCATGCGCCTGCCCTCGCCCGAGGCCTGGCGCGCGGCGACCGTCTCCCTGAAGCCCGGCGACCTCCTCTCGCCCCACCAGCTCACCGAGCAGCTCATCAAGCTGGGCTACCGGCCCGCCACCACCGTCACCGACAAGGGCGAGTTCTCGCGCCGCGGCGGGATCCTGGACGTGTTCGCCCCGCAGGCCGACGCCCCTTGCCGGCTCGAGTTCTTCGGCGACGAGATCGACCGGATCCAGGAGTACGAGCTTTCAAGCCAGCGCTCCACCGAGCCGCGCGAGGTGCTGTCGCTGTGGCCGACCCGCGAGCTGATCCTGCCCACCGAGGGCTGGGGCACCGCCGAGCAGCTTCTGAGCGGCTTCGCCGAGAAGCGGGTGCACCAGCTGATGGGCGGCAAGCGCCTGCCAGAAGCCGCCAAGCTGACCAAGAAGGTCCAGTCGGCCCTGGAGCAGCTCAGGACCTTCCAGTACTTCGAGGGCTGCGAGTACTACGCCCCCTTCTTCGGCGGCCTCGGCTCGCTGATCGACTACCTGCCGGGCGGATCGCCGGTCCTGTGGCTCGACCGAAAGGCCTTGGTCTCGGCCTACGCCGCCTGGGTGACCAAGATCCAGAAGCGCTACGACGAAGGTTACCAGGCGGGTGATCTGGTGCCCCTGCCCACCCCGCTGCACCTGGGCTGGGATGCCCTCGAAGCCGCCCTCAAGCCCTACGCTCAGCTGGACCTCTCGCCCGCAGAGGACGGGGCGGCCGTGCACCTCGGCACCCATGCCCCCCTGGGCTTCGGCAACCAGTTCGACAAGCTGACCGAAGCCCTCAAGGAGGCCGCGAGCGCAGGCCAGAAGGTGGTCGTCGCCTCCACCCAGCCCCAGCGCGTCTACGCCATCCTCGAGGAGCGGGGCTTCTCGGCGAACTACGGCGGGCGCCTGCCTCTGCCGAGCTTCGATTTCGGCGGCGTCTGGATCGTCCGCGAGAGCCTGAACGCGGGCTTCGTCTGGCCCCAGAGCAACCTCATGGTCCTCTCGGACGCCGAGCTGTTCGGCTGGCAGAAGCGCCCCGGGGCCCGTGCCCCCAAGCGGGCCCCGCACGCGGGGGCTGCGATCGCGAGCCTCAGCGAGCTGCGCGCGGGCGACTACGTGGTGCATGCCAAGCACGGCATCGGCCAGTACCTGGGGCTCAAGCGCCTGGAGATGAACAACCAGGAGCGCGAGTACCTGCTCATCCAGTACCACGGCGACGATCGCCTCTACGTGCCGGTCGAGCAGTTCGGCCTCCTGCACCGCTACCGCGGGACCCACGAAGGCAAGCCCAAGGTCAACAAGATGGGCGGCGCCGACTGGGAGAACGTCAAGAAGCGCGTCAAGAAAGGTGTGGCGGCGCTCGCCGAGGACCTGCTCAAGCTCTACGCGCACCGCGCCGCCCAGCCGGGCTACGCCTACCCCGAGGACAGCGTCTGGCAGGCCGAGATGGAGGGGGGCTTCCCCTACTCCGAGACCCCCGACCAGCTGCGGGCGATCGCCGAGACCAAGGCCGACATGGAGCGCGGCCGCCCCATGGACCGCCTGGTCTGCGGCGACGTGGGCTTCGGCAAGACCGAGGTGGCCCTGCGGGCCATCTTCAAGGCGGCCATGTCGGGCAAGCAGGTGGCCCTGCTCGCGCCGACCACCCTCCTTGCGCACCAGCACTACCAGACCCTGCGCGAGCGCTTCGCCCCCTACCCGATCAAGGTGAGCCTCTTGAGCCGCTTCAAGTCGGCCAAGGAGCAGAAGGAGACCACCCGCGGCCTGGAGACGGGCACGGTGGACGTGGTGGTCGGCACGCACCGCATGCTGAGCAAGGACGTGGCCTTCAAGGACCTGGGCCTGCTCATCGTGGACGAGGAGCACCGCTTCGGCGTCGCCCACAAGGAGCGCCTCAAGCACCTCAAGGCCACCGTCGACGTGCTCACCATGAGCGCGACGCCCATCCCCCGCACCCTGTACCTGGCCCTGTCGGGCGCGCGCGACATGAGCCTCATCACCACCCCGCCCATGAACCGCCAGCCGGTCAAGACCACGGTGGGCCCCTACGACCCCGAGACGGTCCGCACCGCGATCCTGCACGAGCTGGAGCGCGGAGGGCAGGTCTTCGTGCTCCACAACCGGGTCGACTCCATCTACCGGGTCGCCGCCGAGATCCAGGAGCTCGTCCCCCAGGCGCGGGTCGTGGTCGGCCACGGCCAGATGAACGAGAACGCCCTCGAGGACGTGATGCTCTCGTTCCTGAACCACGAGTACGACGTCCTGGTCTCGACGACCATCATCGAGTCGGGCCTCGACATCCCCAACGCCAACACCATGATCATCGACGACGCGGACCGGCTGGGGCTCGCGCAGCTCTACCAGATCCGCGGACGCGTCGGCCGCTCGGACGTCAAGGCCTACTGCTACTGCTTCTACCGGGCGGGCAAGGAGCTCACCCCCGAGGGCCGCGAGCGCCTCGACGCGCTCCAGCAGTTCACCGCCCTCGGCTCCGGCTACCAGATCGCCCTGCGCGACATGGAGATCCGCGGGGTGGGCAACATCCTGGGCGGCGAGCAGCACGGCCAGATGATCACCGTCGGCTACGACCTGTACATGCAGCTGCTCGAAGAGGCGGTCGCCGAGCTCCAGGGCCAGGAGGTGGTTTCGGATCACCAGCAGGCGGTCATCGACCTGAGCGTGGCGGCCTACCTGCCCGATGACTGGTTCCTCGAGCCGGGCCAGAAGATGGACCAGTACAAGCGCCTCGCGGGGGTGGCGAGCGCGCGCGAGCTGGAGCTGCTCGGCAGCGAGTGGCGCGATCGCTTCGGCGCCCCGCCTCAGCCGGTCCGGAACCTGGTGCGGGTGGTGGGCCTCAGGCTCACGGCGAGCGAGCTGGGGGTGGCCGCGGTGCGCTCGGACGCCAAGACCATCCGGGTGCAGCTCGGCCTCTCGCGCTCGGCCTGGGCGGATCTCACCCTCGGCAAGCCGGGGCTTGCGCGCTGGCACTGGGGCGAGAGCGAGCTGACGTGCGGCCGCGAGGGGCTGACGGCCGAGGACCAGATCTCGGCGGTCGAGAAGCTGCTGACGGCGATCGCTTCCGACGCCGAGAAGGTCCTGCTCGAGGCCTAGTCCCTAGAACTTGTGCCCGACCGCGAGTTGCAGGACCCCGCCCGCGGGGTCCCACTCCTTCATGCCGTAGTCGATGCGCAGGGCGCCGAGCGCCGGCATGTTGACCCGCAGCCCCGCCCCGTAGCCCGAGCGGGTGCGATCCCACGAGAAGTTGTCCTTGGCCTGGTCCCAGAAGAGGCCCGAGTCCGCGAACAGCGCCCCGGAGAGGAGCCAGGCGATCGGGAAGCGGTACTCCGCGCTCGCCAGCGCGTAGGAGTCGCCCGACGAGCTGCCGAGCGTGAAGCGCGCGAGCTCCTCGGGCGACGGGTTCTCCGGCCAGCCGCGCACCGCGTTCTCGACCACCGGGAAGAAGCGCTCGTAGACGGGCACCGCCTCGCCCGTCGGCGAGAAGACGTGGCCCACGCGGGTGCCGAGCGCCAGGGTGTGCCCGCCACCCAGGGGCAAGTAGCGGCTCAGGTCAAGCTTGAGCCGGGTCAGGTTCGACGCCCCCAGCCCCGGCACGAACTGCTCGGCGCTCAAGGCGTTGAACCAGCCGCTGGTCGGGTTGAGGTTGAGGTCGCGCGAGTCGAAGGTGAGCTTGGCGCCTGCGATCGCCTGCACGTCCGCGTTGCCGCCCGAGGCGAAAAGCGCGCTGCCGCCGAGGGGCGCCTGGTTGAAGTCCTGGAGGGCGGTGCGCTCGGCCTTGACGACCAGCGCGCCCTGCCACTGGCTTGCGATCGGGTCGCCGAACACCGGGCGCCCGACGGTGGCGTTGAAGCCCTGCCGCTCCACGATAAGGCCTGGCATGGCGACGTTCGCGCCGACGGCCAGGTTGTTCCACACGCGCTGAGCGAACAGGGTCGAGTCGAGGGTCGTCTTGCCCGAACCGAACCAGGGGTTGGCGTAGTTGAGGTAGTAGTAGTAGTTGCGCGCCAGGTTGATGTTGGCGCCCAGCGACTGGCCCGTGCCGAGCAGGTTGTCCTTGCGGTAGTTGAGGCTCAACAGCAGCCCGTCCAGGCTGGTGTAGGTCACGGCCGGGAAGAGCATCCAGGTCTGCTTCTCCTTGACCGAGACCACCAGCGTCGCGCGCGCCGGGTCCTGGCTGCTCTCTAGCGCGTAGTCCACCCGATCGAAGAAGTTGAGCTTGTAGAGCCTGGCGAGGTCCGCCTCGAGGCGCAGGGCGTCCAGAGGCTCGCCCGCCCTCTGCGTGATCTCGCGCAGGATGGTGTCGGCGCGGGTCTCGTGGTTGCCCTCGACCCGCACCCCGTCGATGGAGGCGGCGCTCGGCGCCGCCTCGGCGCGAGCCGGAACGGCGGCCCACAGCCCGGCGCAGAGGGCGATCGCAAGGAGGGGGGCTGTCATTTTAGCGTTCAAGCGTTTCATTGCTCTCTTATGCCCGCACGACGCGGCGTTATTCGGGGTATGAAGGAAAAGCAAGCAAACATTCTCGGCGGGTTGGTTCTGAAACGATCGATGCACATCTCCTTCAATACCTGGCGTTCCGCCTGGGGCCGCATGGTGGCAAGCGCCTTGCTGCTGTTCGTTCTACTCCTGATCGCGCTGCGCCCCTCGGCGCCGGTGGCCAGGCCCCCCGAGGCCGTCCGGGGGATCATGGACCTCGGCGCATGGCGCCTGGGCGACGCGCCGCCCGTCGCGCTCTCGGGCGAGTGGCGCTACTATCCCGGCCGGATGATAGGCCCCGAGGCCTTCAACGGCGGCAGGGCGCCCGCAGGAGCGGAGTGGATCCGGATCCCCGCGCCGCTCAACCAGCCTTCAGGCGGACTGGGACGAGACCCCGCGCGGCCTTTCGGGACCTACGTCCTGGAGCTCGCGGGGGTTCCAGCCCCCGCCCTCTACGGCCTCAAGCGGATCAACCTGCTCGCCGACGTGCGGATCTTCGTGGGGGACGAGCTGCTCTACGAGCGTCGCCGGGCTCCCCTCAGGGATTACCCCAACGAGCGGAACTCCGCCTTCTTCAGGCTCGACAAGGCCCCCGAGCGCCTCATCCTGCAGGTCCTCGACGTCGATCGCGAGCGAGGGGCGACCCTCGATGCCTTCCTGCTGGGCACCGAGCGCCAGATCCAGGGATCCCGCGAGCGGCAGCTGGCCATGGACCTCTTCATGTTCGGCAGCATCCTCCTGATGGGCCTCTATCACCTGGGCCTGTACGTCTCGCGCCGCAAGGACCCTTCGACCTTCTTCTTCGGCCTGTTCTGCTCGATCATCGCGGTGCGGGTGCTGTTCACCAACGAGTACTACATCCTGACGCTTGTCCCCGAGCTGAGCTGGCGCGTGGTGAACCGGGTGGAGTACCTGACCTACTACCTGGCGCTGCCCGCCTTCGTGCGCTTTCTGCGCGCCCTCTTCCCCCGCGAGGTGCCTCGGTGGGCGGCGCACGTCGTGCTCGGCGTCTCGCTTCTGGCGAGCGCGGTGGTCGTCCTGGCGCCCTTCGGCGTCTACGAGCGGACCCTTCACCCCTTCGACTACTTCACGGTGGCGGCGGCCGTTTTCGTCGTGGCGGCGATCGTGCGCGCGGCCTTTCGCAGGCGAGAGGGGGCGATCGCGGCCCTGGTCGCCTTCTTGATCCTGTTCGCCACCGCCCTCAACGACATCCTGCTCTCCATCGAGGCGATCCAGTCGCGCTACATGGTCCACTTCGGCTTGTTGGCCTTCATCTTCACCCAGTCCTTCCTGCTGGCCAACCGCTTCGCGCGGGCCTTCGCCACCGTCGAGGAGCTCTCGGAGCGCCTTCTGGTCCTCGACCGCCTCAAGGACGAGTTGCTCGCGGCGACCACGCGCTTCGTCCCCAACCAGCTCATGAGGCTGCTGAACAAGGACAGCATCGTGGACGTGCGCCTGGGGGACCAGATCCAGAGGCGCATGACGGTCCTCTTCTCGGACATCCGATCCTTCACCACCCTCTCCGAGCAGATGACCCCGCAGGAGAACTTCAACTTCATCAACTCCTACCTCGGCCAGATGGGCCCCATCATCCGCGAGCACGACGGCTTCATCGACAAGTACATCGGAGACGCGATCATGGCGCTGTTCGACCGCTCTCCCGACGGGGCGATCGCGGCCGGGGTGGCCATGCTTCGCAAGCTCGAGGGCTACAACGAGGGGCGTCGCAAGGCGGGCTACGCCCCCATCGCGATCGGGATCGGGATCAACACCGGCGAGCTGATGCTCGGCACCATCGGCGAGCGCGATCGCATGGAGGGCACCGTCATCAGCGACGCGGTGAACCTCGCCTCGCGGGTCGAGGGCCTCACCAAGGAGTACGCCGCCTCCCTGCTCATCACCGACGAGACCCTGCGCCACCTCGAGCACCCCGAGCGCATCGCGGTGCGCTTTCTGGACCGGGTCAAGGTCAAGGGCAAGTCCGAGCCGGTCATGGTGTACGAGGTCATCGACGGGGATTCCCTGCCCCTTCGCCAGGGCAAGCTGCGGCTGCGCGATCGCTTCGAGCGCGCCGTGGCCCTGTACCAGGAGGGTCGCTTCGACGAGGCGCAGGCCCTCTTCGCCCACTGCGTCGAGGAAGTCCCCGAGGACGGTGCGGCGCGCGCTTACCAGGAGCGGTGCCGGCTCAGGCTCAGCCGGGTCTGAGAATCGAGAACAAGGAAGCGGGCCCCCTCGTTCGAGGGGGCCCGCTTTGCGGAATTGCCTTACATCCAGGACATGGAGTTGGTGATGCTGGTGCTGAGACCCGCGAGGGCCGTCGAGATGTCGTCGAAGACGGTGAAGTCGAAGTCCTCGGCGGCCTTGCTGCTGTCGTTGTAGGTGATGGTCGCCTTCAGGGGCTGGTGCTCGCTGGTGGTGTCGTGGGTGAAGGCGAACTTGCCGAGCTCGGTGCCCGCGTCGTCGTTCAGCTTCCCGACGACCGGCGGATTGGCCGCTTGATCCATGGTGAAGACCAGGTTGTAGTTCGTGGCCGCCTTGAGCTTCAGACTGCCCTTGGCCTGGGCATCCATGAGGAAGTCCAGGCTGATGGTCTTGCCGGTCGCAGAGGTGAGGTCGCCCTTCACCCCAAGCTCGATTGCAGGGGAGGTCTTGCTGACGAAGGAAAGGTCGACCTTGCTGCCGTCCGGAAGATCCCCCTTGGCCGTGATGGTCATGTTCGGCCCGTTGATGGTCGACGACAGATCGAGCTTGACGGCGGTGCCGCCCCCGGCAGGGGTGAAGGTCGTGCTCTGGGCGAAGGCGGTCCCGCTCTCGGCGCTGGTCATGGTGATGACGCAGGCGTAGGTGCCGGGCTTGCGCGTGGCGCTCTTGGTCACCGTGTCGGTCAGCTCCATGACGAAGGCCGCCCCGTCCAGCTTCGTGTACAGGACCGAGGCCACCTCCTCGGTGTCGGTGCTCAGTTGCCGGGTCTGCTTGCTGTACCCGTCCTTGTCGCTCGTTGCCTCGACCCACTCGCTCGACGCGACGCGATAGGAGGAGGGCCCCGAAGGCTTCGCGCCGGCTGCTTGCTGGAGGCTCGAGAGGCCCTTGAGCGAGTCCTTGACCTCGGCCATGACGAGCTTGGCCGAAGGCGTCTGGGCCGCTTGCTGGCCGTTCTGGGTGGTCTGGCCGCCCTTGGTCGGGGGCTCGGTGCAGCCGAGCATGAGGGTGCCTGCCACAGTGGCAAGGAGGAGGCGCGTGACGAGACGGGAACTGGGCATGGAAGGCTCCTTTTGTAGAACGGGTTCGTACATGGCGACGATGCTGGACGAATTATAACGTATTTACATTTGATTGCTTCCCTGCTCGTCACGCCCGGCGCGTGACGGTGCTCACGGGGGCGGGGCTGACGCTGCCGAAGGATTTCCGGTAGAATGACGGGACCTTCCACCTACGAGAGGAGATTCCCTTTGAAGAACTCGACGAAGGCCGCCTACGGCCTGGCCCTGGCCCTGCTGATCGGGGGCGTCAC
Organism: Pantanalinema sp.; assembly: GCA_036704125.1. Taxonomy (NCBI): domain Bacteria; kingdom Bacillati; phylum Cyanobacteriota; class Cyanophyceae; order Leptolyngbyales; family Leptolyngbyaceae; genus Pantanalinema; species Pantanalinema sp. The sequence continues at coordinate 66,580 of DATNQI010000035.1, forward strand.
CGCGAGCTGCACGGCCCTCACCTTCAACAAGGACGGCTACGTCGCGACCGTCAACGGTCACAAGGTCTCCCTCAAGGACTACAACCAGGCCCTCGAGCAGCAGAAGAAGCAATACGGCCTTCGCTTCGGGGTGGACTTCAACACGACCCAGGGCAAGGAGATGCTCGCCGGCATGCAGCAGCAACTGCTGCAGCAGCTCACCGAGCGTGAGCTCCTGCTCCTGGAGACCGAGAAGCGCGGCCTGCAGGCCACCGAGGCCGAGGTCGAGGCCAAGCTCGCCGACGTCAAGAAGCAGTTCCCCGACAACGCGGCCTTCGAGAAGGCCATCAAGGACTACGGCCTGACGCCTGCCGACCTCAAGTCGCAGCTCCACAAGGCCGTGGCCATCGAGAAGCTCCAGAAGGACGTGGGCAAGGACATCAGCGTCACCGACGCCCAGATCTCGGACTACTACGCCAAGAACAAGGCCCAGTTCGCCCACGGCGAGGAGGTCGAGGCGAGCCACATCCTGATCAAGATCGACGAGACGGCCAAGGACAAGCCCAAGGAAGAGGCCCGGGCCCTCGCCAAGATCAAGGCGATCCAGGCCAAGATCAAGGCGGGCGGCGACTTCGCCAAGCTCGCGGGCGAGAACTCGGACGACCCCGGCAGCAAGGCCCAGGGCGGCAGCCTCGGGTTCTTCGGCAAGGGGCGCATGGTGCCCGAGTTCGAGAAGACCTCCTTTGCCATGAAGGACGGCCAGGTCTCGGAGCCCTTCAAGACCCAGTTCGGCTACCACATCATCAAGCGCACCGCGTATCGCCCGGCGCGCACCGAGTCGCTCGCCGAGGTCTCGAAGGGCATCCGCGAGCAGCTCCAGGCCCAGCAGCAGGGCGAGCGCTTCCAGCAGTTCGTGGAGACCCTCAAGAAGGACGCCAAGATCGAGATCCGCCCCGAGTACCAGCCCAAGCAAGCTTCCAACTCTGCCGCCCCCTTCATGCCGGAGAAGAAATAGCCACCCATGGGTTCCATCACCGTCGTAGGCCTCGGGCCGGGGGACCCCGGCCAGCTCACCCTCGCAGCCAAGGAGGCGCTGGATAGCGCCAAGCGCCTCTTCCTGCGCACCGAGATCCACCCCACGACCCCCTCCATGCGCAAGTGGGGCCTCAAGTGGGAGTCGTTCGATCCCTACTACCAGCAGGGCGCCTCGTTCCAGGAGGTCTACGGCCGCATCGTCGCGCGCCTCGTCGAGGTGGCCCGCACCGAGGACGTGGTCTACGCCGTCCCCGGCCACCCCCTGGTGGCCGAGGACGCCGTGACCGCGCTTTTGAAGCAGGACGAGGTCAAGGTCGAGGTGGTGGCGGGCCTCAGCGCCCTCGACGCCATCTACGCGAAGGTCGGGCTCGACCCCAATTCCGGCATGCAGGTGGTGGACGGCCTCGCCCTCGAGGGCCGCGAGCTGCATCCCGACTGGCACACCCTCGTCATGCAGCTGTACTCGCCCCAGGTCGCCAGCGAGGTCAAGCTGCACCTGATGCGGTTCTGGCCCGACGACCACCCCGTCACGGTGATCCGGGCGGCCGGCGTCGAGGGGCTGGAGCGCCTCGAGACCGTTCCGCTGTACGAGATCGATCGCCTTCCCTGGATCGATTACCTCTCGAGCCTCTACCTGGGCCCCGGCCCCAAGCGCGGCTTCTCGCGCCTGGTTTCGATCATTTCGCGCCTGCGCGCGCCCGACGGCTGCCCCTGGGACCGCGAGCAGACCCCCGAGTCCCTGCGCAAGTTCGTGCTCGAGGAAGCCTACGAGACGGTCGAGGCCATCGACTCGGGCGACGAGGGCGCCATCGAGGAGGAGCTGGGCGATCTGCTCTTGCAGGTGGTGCTCCAGGCCCAGATCTTCGCCGAGCAGGACGCCTTCGACGTCCAGGACGTCTGCGAGGCCATCTCGGACAAGCTGGTGCGGCGTCACCCCCACGTCTTCGGCGAGGTGAGCGTCTCGAGCAGCGACGAGGTGATCAGGAACTGGGCCGACATCAAGGCCGAGGAGAAGGCCAAGCCGGGCCTGAGCGAGTCGGCGCTTGCGGGCGTCGGCACGGCCCTTCCGGCCCTGGTCGTCTCGGAGAAGCTCCAGGCCAAGGCCTCACGCGTGCGCTTCGACTGGGCCGACCCCTACAAGGTCCTCGACAAGGTCGAGGAGGAGCTCGCAGAGCTCAAGGAGGCCATGGAGGAGCAGCACGGCGAAGCGGCCCTGACCCACGAGCTGGGCGACGTGCTGACGGCCGTGGTCAACCTCTCGCGCCAGCTCAAGGTCGACCCCGAGGAGGCCCTTCGCCAGGCCAACGCCCGCTTCAAGCGCCGCTTCCAGAAGATGGAGGACCTGGCCGAGGGCAAGTTCGCCGAGCTCGAGCTCGACCAGATGGAGGCCCTGTGGCAACGGGCCAAGGCCATCGTCGGATGATCGAGCGGGGCCCGCGCGGGATCAGCGTGGGCCCCGATGCGCTGTCAACCCTCCCTCGCTGTCCCGGCGTTTACCAGTTCTACGCCGAGGACGGCGAGCTGCTGTACCTGGGCAAGTCGGTCAACCTGCACGATCGCGTCCGCTCCTACTTCCACGCGAGCGGCGGGCACACGCCCCGCACGGCGCGCCTCAAGCACGAGGCCCGGCGCATCGAGGCCCACCCCACCGGCTCCGAGCTTGAGGCCCTCCTGCTCGAGTCGCGCCTGATCAAGCACCACCAGCCCCGCTACAACGTGCGCGGCCGCCGTTACGAGCACTACCCCTTCCTCAAGCTCACGGCCGAAGCCTACCCTCGCCTGATCGTGACCCGCACCCTGGTCGAGGACGGCGCCCGCTACTTCGGCCCCTTCCTGAGCGCCAGCCACCTGGCGGCGGTGGTCGAGGCGCTGCAGCCGGCCTTCGGCCTGCGCTCGTGCGCGACCCTGCCGGCGCATTCCTGCCTGGAGTTCGACATCGGGCGCTGCCTCGGGCCCTGCACCGGCCGGGTGGACGCCCTTTACGCCGAGCGGGTGCGCTCGGCGGTGGACTTCGTGATGGGCGAGACCGGCGGGGTGATCGAGGGGCTCGAGCAAGAGATGCAGCGCGCGAGCGAGGCGTTCGCCTACGAGCGCGCCGCGCGCCTGCGCGATCGCATCCATGCCTTGAGGCGTCTGGTCGTTCACCAGCGCCGGATCGGGACCATGGACGAGCTGGACGCCCTGGTCGCCCTGCCCGGGGTCGCGTCCGGCTCGGCCCTCTTCCTGGCCATCCGCCGGGCGCGCTGGGTGGGGGAGCTTCGCCTGGACGCCGATGCCCTGCGCGCGCGCGGCGCCGTCGCTCGCGTGAGGGCCTTCCTGAAGGCTGCGTACCTCCAGCAGCCCGCGCCGAGCACGCGCATCGATCGCAGCGAGCTGGACGAGGTGCAGATCGTGGCGTCGTGGCTGTACCGAAAGCGCGCTCAGCCGGGCGTCTTCAAGATGGCGGCCGAGGCGATCGCCGAGACGGCCCGCGCGGCGATCGCCCACGCACGCCTGCCGGCCTGACCGCGTATCGCCATGCAGGAGAAAAGCCCGCCTTTCAGGGCGGGCTTTTCGTCGAGGAGCGAAGGCTTACTTCGCGCTGTCGTCGGTCTTCTCGGCCTCGGCCTTGGGGGCCTCGGTCTTGTCGCCGGCCTGGGAGACGAAGCTGTTGAAGATCGAGAGCATCTGGTTGGCACCGTCCTCGATGCGGCGCTGGACCTCCTGCATCTGCTTGTCGAAGGCGCTCTCGGCCTCCTCCATGCGGCGGACCATCTCGGGGTCCTTGATCAGGGTGTGGATCTGATCGCGGGCGACCTGGACGCCGAGCTCGGCGGTCTCGCGGGCCTGCTTGGCCAGCTTGTCGGCGCTATCCTTGAGGTCGTTGATGTCGGGCATGGGGTGTTGAACTCCTCTGCTGTAATGATCTTATGCGATGACGGGATTGGGGCTCAGCCGGTGCCAGAAGCTCTCGCCTTCGAGCTGAACCGTGAGGCTCCAGCCCTGGGCGATGGTCTGGGCGATGTCGCCGAAGCCGGTGCGAGTGCCCAGGTCCACGCCCGGGACGCCGGGCATGTAGGCGAGCAGCGGCACGTATTCGCGGGTGTGGTCGGTCGAGACGTCGGTGGCCTCGTTGCCGTGGTCCGCCGAGATGATGAGCAGATCGCCGGGCTTCAGGGCCTCGACGAGCTTGCCCAGCTCGGCGTCGAACTCGGCGAGGCACTCGGCCATCCCCTGGGGGTTGTTGCGGTGGCCGTACTTGGCGTCGGTGTCGACCAGGTTGTTGAAGACCAGGCTACCGTCCGGGGCCTCGTGGGCCATTCGGATGGTGGTCTCGAGGCCCTCGGCGTTGGAGGCGGTGGGCAGGCTCTTGGTGACCCCATGGGCGGCGAAGATGTCCGAGATCTTGCCGATGCCGATCACCTCGCGGCCGGCCGCCTCGGCGTAGTCGAGCAGGGTCTTGGCAGGAGGCGGCACCGAGTAGTCGTGGCGGCCGCCCTGGTTGCGCTCGTAGGCGCCCTGCTCGCCGTAGAACGGGCGGGCGATGACGCGGCCCACGTGGTGGGGATCGAGGATCTCGCGGGCGATCTTGCAGGCGCTGTACAGCTCGTCGAGGGGCACCACGTCCTGGTGGGCGGCGATCTGGAAGACGCTGTCGCCGCTGGTGTAGACGATCCACTTGCCGGTCGCCACGTGCTCGGCGCCGAGGTCCTTGAGGATCTCGGTGCCCGAGGCGGGCATGTTGCCCAGGTAGCCGCGGCCCGTGCGGCGCGTGAACTCCGCCATGATCGCGTCCGAGAACTTGGGGAAGACCGGGAAGGCGTGATCCAGGACGACCCCCGCCATCTCCCAGTGGCCCGTGGTGGTGTCCTTGCCGGGGGACTTCTCGGCCATCTTGCCGAAGCTCGCCAGGGGCTTGTCGGCGGGGGCGACCCCCTTGATGGGGATGATGTTGCCGAGGCCCAGCTTCTGGAGGTTGGGCAGGCTCAGACCGCCGACGGCCTCGGCGCAGTTGGCGAAGGTATTGGCCCCTTGATCGCCGAAGAGGTGGGCGTCGGGCAGCTCGCCCACGCCCATGCCGTCAAGGACGACGATGAAGGCACGGTTCAGTTTTGCCATGGGTTCGTTCCTCGCGAGGGTTTTGGAGGGTTTGTTTCCCCCATTATAGCTCAGAACGGGCGAGAGAGGCTCAACCGTTCGCCTCCAAGACCCGCTCGAAGAGGTCGGTCTTCGCCAGCTCTTCGAGGGTGGTCAGGCCCTGGGCGGCGACCCAGGTGGCGTAGTCGTACAGCGCCATGTGCCCACGCTGCTTGGCGTACTGATCGATCTGGGGCTGGGGGGCGTTGCTTGCGACCATGTGGCGCAGCTGGGCGTCGAAGGGCAGGGCCCCGAAGATGCCCACCTGGCCCGCGAAGCCCGTCTCGTGGCAGTCCGGGCAACCGACCGATCGGTAGAGCATCCCCGTCTCGTTGATCGCCTTGAAGAAGGTGAACGTCTGGTCATCGGGCTTGTAGGGCACCTTGCAGGCCGGGCACAGCTTTCTCACCAGGCGAATGACGATCACCCCGGCCACGGCGTTCGCCACCGGCCTCGGCGCGAGCTCCGAGAGGTCCAGAAGCTGGTGCAGGAAGCGCTGGGCGGTCGGGATCCCGACGATGGCCGCGGCCCCCGCGAGCGCCCCGTGGACCAGGCCGCGCGCGAGCTCGGGCTCGGTCAAGGTGGGCACGGCCAGAAGGTCGGGCGACTGCTCGAAGACCTGGCTCAGGGAGATTTCGGGCCGGTGCGCGTCCAGCGGCGCCTGGGCGATCCCCTCCAGCTCGAAGGGCATGGTGCCGAAGCTGATCACGCTGCGGTTGTCCTTGAGCGCTTCCTTGAGCAGGGCGTAGAGCAGGGTGTCCTTGCCGGAATGCTTGGGGCCGTTGATCAGCACGAGCCCGCTCTTGAGGCGCAACAGGCGGCGCAGCACCTCGCGGGTTCCGGGGTGGTGGATGATCGAGTCGAGGGTCGTCTGCTCCAGCGTGCTCTGGTCGAACAGGCGCAGGGTGAGCATCTGGCCGTGCTTGACCGTCAGCGCGCGCAGGGTGAGGTGGATGGAGCGCCCTTCGTGGCGCGTCTTGACCGTGCCGGTCTGCGCGAGGCTGCCCGAGGTGGGGGCGAGGTTGGCCATCACCTTCAGGCGGCCGATGACGGCCGAGCCAAGGCGCGGGGCGATCGAGGGCTCGCGCACCAGGCTCCCGTCGATCCGCAGGCGCACCCAGGTCTCGTGCTCCTGGGGCTCCAGGACGATCTCGGTGGCCTTGCGCCGCAGGGCGGTCGCAAGCAGGCTCTGGGCGTACTGGGCGGCGGTCTGGTCCTCGCCGGACGCTGGGGGATCCTGCCGGTCCTCCTCGGGGCGCGCCTCCGCCTCGGGGGCCGGGGCCGCCTCGCGCGGGACGACCTTCAGGATCTCGCGGAAGTCCGCGTCGGTGATGACCACCGGCTGGATGGAGACGCCCTTGAAGCGCAGGCGAAGGTCGTCCAGCGCCAGGATGTTGTTGGGGTCGACCATGGCCACGGTCATCTGGGAGATGCCGACCGGCAGGATCTGGTGCTGCCGGATCATGGCCTCGGGAAGCAGGCGCACGAGCTCCTGCGGGGGCTTCTGCTTCATGGAGAAGCTCTTGACCCCGTACTGGAGCTCGAGCGCGTGCTTGATCTGGGCGTCGGTGACGTGGCCGAGGGCGATCAGGATCTCGCCCAGCGGCTCCCGGGTCTGCTGCTGCTTCGAGAGGCCCTGGGCGAGCTGGTCCTCGGTGAGGACGCCGGCCTTGATCAGGATCTCGCCGAGGCGAAGGCGCTTGCCGGGAATGGTCACGGGGATCTCCTTGGGACTACTTCAGGGCGCTCCGCTCGGCCGAGTAGACGGCCTTGATCAACGCCGAGGGGGTCGCGGGCTCGCCGCCGATCCGGTAGGCGCCAAGCAACGCCTGGCTAGCCGTCGGGATCTTGCTCTCGTCGTTGACGAGCAGATGGGCGAGCGTCTCACCCTTTTCTACCCAGTCGCCCACCTTCTTGTGCAGCATCACGCCGACCGCCAGGTCGATGGGGGCGCCCTTCACCAGGCGGCCAGCGCCGATCTCCTTGCCGGCGAGGCCGACCGAGAGGGCGTCCAGGGCCTGGACGTAGCCCGCCTCGGGCGCCTCCACGGGGATCCGGAACCGGGGCTGGGCCATGAGCGAGGGGTCGCGGATGACCTCGGGGTTCCCGCCCTGGGCTTCGATCAGCGCCGCGAGCTTGGTCAGCGCCGCGCCGCTCTCGATCACCGCGCGCAGCTTCGCCTCGCCCTCCTCGCGGTCCTTGGCGAGGCCGCCGCCGACGAGGATCAGGGCGCCGAGGGCGACCGAGAGGTCCGTGAGGTCCCGGGGGCCCTCGCCGCGCAGGGTGTTGATGGCCTCGGCGACCTCGTTGGCGTGGCCGACGGCCGTGCCCAGGGGCTGGCCCATCTCGCTGACGACGCAGGCGACGTGCTTGCCCAGGCGCTCGCCGACCTGCATCATCGTGGTCGCGAGCTCGCGGGCGCTCTGGTCGTCGCGCATGAAGGCCCCCGCTCCGGTCTTGACGTCGAGCAGGATCACGTCGGCGCCGGCGGCGATCTTCTTGGAGAGGACCGAGGCCGCGATCAAGGGGATGCTCTCGACGGTGCCGGTCACGTCGCGCAGGGCGTAGAGGATGGCGTCGGCGGGGGCGAGCTCCGCGGTCTGGCTCGCGACCACCACCCCGATGTCGCGCAGCTGCTGCTTGAAGCGCTCCACCGAGAGGTCGCAGGTCATGCCCGGGATGGCCTCGATCTTGTCGACGGTGCCGCCGGTGTGGCCCAGGCCGCGGCCGGAGAGCTTGGCGACGGTGACGCCGGCGGCGGCGACCAGGGGCCCGAGCACCAGGGTGACCTTGTCGCCCACCCCGCCGGTGGAGTGCTTGTCGGCGCGGGGGCCGGGCACGTCCGAGAGGTCCAGGACCTGGCCCGAGTGGGCCATGGCGTGGGTCAGGAAGGTCGTCTCCTCGATGGTCATGCCGCGCAGCACCACCGCCATCAGCCAGGCCGAGAGCTGGTAGTCGGGCACGCGCGAGACGTTGTCCACCAGCCACCGGATCTCGTCCTCGGCGTGGGCGTTGCCGTCCCGCTTGTCCTTGATCATCTTCAAGATCGTCATATCGCTAGCCATGGCTCGTCTGGTCCTCCATTCCGGGGGGGGAATCCTTCTTGCGATCGGTCAACGACCGGATGTTGGGGTTCTTGTCGCCCTTGAGGACGGCGATGAACCGCTCCTGCTTCTCGATTGTATCCTGGTTGGACGCGATCTCGGAGTGGAGGGACTCGGTCTGGCGCTGCAGCGAGACGACCAGCGCGCGGAGGTTGTCCACCTCGCGTCCCATCGACGACTGCTGGCTCGCGAGCGTCTCGGACAGGGTGCGCTGGGCGATCTCGAGGGCGGCCTCGGTCTCGGCGAGGCGCGAGGCGAGGGCGTCCTTCTGGGAGAGCAGCTCCTGCCACTGCACCTGCTGGATCTCGATCTGGCGCTCGGCGGTGGCGAGGCGCTCGTGGACGTTCTTGTTGCGCGAGCGCTCGGCCTCGAGGGCGGCCTCCAGGTCCTTGATGCGATCGCCCAGCTGCTGCTGGGTCGTCTCGAGCTGCTCCTGGGTCTTCCAGATCTGCTGCTGGCGCTGCTGCATGCCCACGCGCCACTGCTTGCGCTCCATCGACAGGTCGTCGATGCGCGAGAGGGCGTACTGGAGCTGGTTCTTGAGCTGGAAGGTGGACTTCTGGTGAAGCTGGTCCTGGTGCTCGACGTAGGTCTTGAGCTTGCGGTTCTCTTCGCGCAGCGTCTTGTAGCGCTCGGCGACCTGGCCGAGCACCGTGCGGGCAGCAGCGATCATCACGCCGGCGAGGCGCTGACGCTCCTCGCGCAGCTTGCCGGCGTAACCCTGCCAGTATTTGAGCTGTTGGCTCCGCTCCTCCACCAGGGCGTGGAGGTTCTTCACGTGAGCGAGCAGCTTCTCGATTTGCTTCTCGTATTTGGTTGCCATTGACCTACGGGGCTAACGCCGAGCGGAAATCCTTGCGATAAGCGCTTCGCAGGGGGAGGAGTGGCGCCAGACCACCGCCATTCTAACATTTACATAACGGGATTCAGTGTCGAAGATAACAATTTTAAGGTCCTCTTCCCGGAACCCTCACGGGCTGCCCAGCGATAGGGGCATTCGTTTGGTGTATAATCTCTTCAGCGCACGCAGCGGCGCGCTTCTCCCCTCGTCGCATGCGCTCGCTCCGTCCGGCCGCTCGGAGCACACCGGGGGCAGCCGGTCCATCGTCGCAAGCTGGGCGTTATTGTCGAGGTCTCAATGGCGAAACTGATCTTGTCTGGGGATCTGAGCATTTTCCGCATCGAAATGGTGGTGCGGATCCTCGAGGCGCTCAAGTTTGATGGCGAGGTGGCGCTCGAGGCGATCGAGCGTGGCACCCTCTTCATGCTGCAGGGCAAGGTCGTGGGCGCGCGGGTCGCCATGCACGAGGGAATGGCGGCGCTGGTCCCGATGGTCGCCCAGCGCGTGGGGACCTTCTCGGTGCGCCAGCTTTCGGCCGACGAGGTGACGCGCCACGCGGACCTTGCGGCGCTGCCGGACAACGCCGCGATCTTCCGCCAGGTCCATGCCCTGCTCGCGCAGGGCCGCTTCGCCTCGGTGCCCCCTGCCCAGGGCGCCCCCCAGCCGGCCCCCGCGAGCCCGGGTCATGCGAGCGCTGCGCCTGCGAGCCCCGCCCAGCCCGCGCGGCCCAAGCCCACGGCGACCGGACCGCTCGCGCGCATCCCCGAGCTGACCGACAAGGGCAAGGTCACCCTTCGCTCGATCCAGACCAACTTCGCGCTGCGCGGGGTGCAGGTCGACGCGGACACGTGGCGGGTCCTCGCCAAGATCGACGGCCAGCAGACCCTCTTTTCGATCAGCGAGCTGATCGGCATCACCGGCGAGCGCTACGGCCAGGCGGTGGACCAGCTCCTGGCCGACGGCTACATCCGGTTCCGGGTCCACGATCCCACCCTCGAGCAGCTCACCAAGCGCACCGAGTCCAAGTTCCGCTTCGGTGAGTACATGGTCGCCAAGGGCGTCATCACCGAGGTCCAGCTGGAGGGAGCCCTGCGCCGCCAGCAGGAGCTCGCGCGGCGCGGCCGCTACATGTGGCTCGGCGAGATCCTGATCGAGATGAACTACGCCCGTCCCAGCCACGTGCAGGAGGCGCTCGCCGTCCAGAAGCGCATGGGCGGCTAGACGGCTTCTTCCTTCTGTCTTTCGAGCAAGGGCGCGGTGGTGCGGGTCGAAAGGCGCGGTCCGTTTCTGTAAGCGGCGCGCGCCGAGACCGGCGGCTCCTTGCGGAGCTCGCTTGCGATCGCCATCAGCACGACCCCCAAGCCGAACAGCCAGTGCCCCCAGAAGGGCGAGGTGAGCGCCGCGCAAAAAAGCATGAGCCAAAGGGCGTTGCCGATGGATTGTTTCTGGTTCATGTTCTCTCCTGGATCGTCGTAGTCCTATTATTCACCGGATCCGGGAAAATGTACGTATATTTTTCGGGTTATTTTTGCTCATCTTTCGTGAGCGCCGTATGGGCGCCCGGCGAGAATCGTGCCTCCTGCCGCAACACCCGGCCACCAGGAGGTAGAATGGGGTTGATTCCCTGATTCTCGGAGGACGCCCGTGCAGCCCCAGTACTCGCCCATGATGACCCATTACCTCTCGTTGAAGGAGCAGCACCCGGACGTGCTCCTCTTCTACCGGATGGGCGACTTCTACGAGATGTTCTTCGACGACGCGGTGCTCGCGAGCCGCGAGCTCGAGCTGACGCTCACCAGCCGCGAGGGCGGTGCCGGCGGCAACCGCATTCCCATGGCGGGGATCCCGCACCATGCGGCCGAGGGCTATCTGGCCAGGCTGATCGAGCGCGGCTACCGGGTGGCCATCTGCGAGCAGGTCGAGGATCCCAAGCAGGCCAAGGGGCTGGTCAAGCGCGAGATCGTCAGGTTCGTCACCCCGGGCACGGTCCTCGAGTCGAGCTTCCTCTCCGAGAAGCAGAACAACTACCTGGCCGCCATCGTGAAGGGCCCCGCGGGCTTCGGCCTCGCCTACTGCGACGCCTCGACCGGCGAGTTCCGCGCCACCCAGATCGCGGATCCTTCCGCGGTGGCCGGTGAGCTCGCGCGCATCGCCCCGGCCGAGCTTTTGGTGCCCGTCAACCCGGGCGTCTGGCAGAACATGGCCTGGGGCCGCACGCCGGGCCGTCTTGCTCCCTCCCAGCTCGATCCGGCCTGGGAGGGCCTCTTCCCCGAGGGCCTCAACCTCACGCCGCGCCCCGACTACGCCTTCAACCTCGAGAAGGCCCGCGCGCAGATCCTCGCCCAGTTCAGGCTACAGAGCCTGGAGGGCTTCGGCCTGCCGGAGCTGCCGCTCGCGACCATGGCGGCCGGCGCGATGCTCGGCTACATCGGCGAGACCCAGAAGGCACAGCTCGCCCTCTTTTCGGGCATCCACACCTACCGCCTCTCGGAGTACATGCTGCTCGACCCGGCGACCCGTCGCAACCTCGAGCTGACCCAGACCGCCCGGGACGGCGCCTGGAAGGGCTCGCTGCTCTCGGTGCTGGACGAGACCCGCACCGCCATGGGCGGCCGCAAGCTCCGCCAGTGGCTGCTGCACCCCCTGCTCGACGCGGCGGCCATCGGCGAGCGGCACCAGGCGGTCGCCGAGCTCGCCGCGGGTGCCGGCCTGCGCCTGCGGCTTGCGGAGCAGCTCGGCGGCATCCGGGACCTGGAGCGCCTCACCAGCCGCGTGGCGGCCGGCACGGCGAACGCGCGGGACCTCATCGCGCTGCGCGACAGCCTCGAGGCCCTCCCCGCCGTGGTCGAGCTGCTGACTTCGACCCAGAGCCCGGCCCTGCGCGCACTGCAGGCGATCCCCTCCGAGATCCCGGCCCTGGCGCTGCGCATCCGCGAGACCCTGGTCGATCACCCGCCCATCTCCTTGACCGAGGGGGGCATGGTCCGCGACGGCTTCAGCGCCGAGCTCGACGAGACGCGCGCGCTGTTGGGCGACAGCAAGGACTGGCTTGCGACCTTCGAGGCCCAGGAGAAGGAGCGCACGGGGATCCGGAGCCTGAAGGTCGGCTACTCCAAGACCTTCGGTTACTTCCTCGAGATCACCCACGCCAACAGGGACCTGGTGCCCGCCGACTACCAGCGCAAGCAGACGCTCGTCAACGCCGAGCGCTACATCACCCCGGTGCTCAAGGAGCGCGAGAGCGCCATCCTGACGGCACAGGAGCGCATCGGGCACATGGAGTACGAGGTCTTCTCCGCCCTGCGCTCGGCGCTCGCCCCCTGGGTGAGCGAGCTCCAGGCGATCGCCTCGCACGTGGCGGCCGTCGACGTCTTCGTGGGCTTCGCCGAGGTGGCGGTGCGCCAGGGCTTCTGCCGGCCGGTGGTGGACGACTCGACGGTCCTTGCGATCGAGGCGGGCCGCCACCCGGTCATCGAGCAGCTGCTGCCCCCCGGCACCTTCGTCCCCAACGACACCCGCCTCGACACCGAGTCCAGCCAGCTCGTCATCCTGACCGGGCCCAACATGGCCGGAAAGAGCACCTTCATGCGCCAGATCGCGCTGATCGTCCTCATGGCGCAGGTGGGCTCGTTCGTTCCTGCTCGCTCGGCCCGCATCGGCCTGGTGGACCGGATCTTCACCCGCGTGGGCGCGGTGGACGACCTGGCGACGGGGCAATCGACCTTCATGGTCGAGATGAACGAGACGGCCAACATCCTCAACAACGCGAGCCCCCGCGCGCTGATCCTGCTCGACGAGATCGGACGGGGCACCTCGACCTTCGACGGGATCTCCATCGCCTGGTCGGTCAGCGAGCACCTGGCGACGCACGTCCGGGCCCGCACCCTGTTCGCCACCCACTACCACGAGCTGACGGCGCTCGCCACGAGCCAGCCGAGCGTCCGCAACTACAAGGTCCTGGTCGAGGAGACGGCCGACGAGGTGATCTTCCTGCGCCGGGTGGTGCCGGGCGGGGCCGATCGCTCCTACGGCATCGAGGTCGCGCGCCTGGCGGGCCTGCCCGGGCCGGTGATCGACCGGGCGCGCCAGGTCCTCTCCGAGATCGAGCGCCGCAACCGCATCTCGCTCTCCTTGCGGCAGGCGGCCATGGACGACGGGGCGAACGGGATCAGCCAGCTTCCGCTCTTCAGCGCGATCCAGCCGCTGTAGCTTCCCAGACGATGAGCCCCGGCGCGATCCGCGCCGGGGCTCATCGTCTGGACTGGTTAGTGGTACCTGAGGCGTCTTGCGATCAGCTTCTTGGTGCTGCTGAGCCAGAAGGCCATGCCGCCTTCGTCGGTGGGCACGAGCATGGGGCTCGTGCCCAGGTTCGCGATCGGCTGGGGCTCGCCCTTGAGGGTCCCGTCGGGGGCGATCGCCCGGACCATGGGGCGGGGCTTCGACTCGCCGTTGATGACCACGTTCTTGGTATAGGTCACCAGGAACTCGGTTCCGTTCCACGCGACGGAGGTGGGGTTGTCGAGCGGGTTCGCCGAGACGCCCGGGCCGATGTCGTCGACCTCGATCATCTTCGCCGCTACCGCCTTGTAGGGGCCGTCCTTGGTGTAGAGGTAGGCCTTGACCTTGCTGGTGTTCAAATCGACCGCAGCCGTCAGGTAGTGGGTCGCGTTGGTCGCAAGTGAGATGGAGCGATGACTGGAGCGCGGGAAGCCGCCACCGCTCCGGACGCTGCCGGAGGCGTCCTTGGCCATGGTGCCGTCGTCGTTGAACTCGATAAACTTGTCGTAGAGGATACCCGCATCCCCCACGAAGTGGAAGGCGGTGACGAACTTGCCCTCGGCATTGACCGTCATGCCGAAGGTATCAAAGGCGCTGTCGTTGACCGCTCGGACGATTCCAAGGTTGTCTCGAATGGTCAGGTAGTAGCTTGCGGTCTCGTTGATCGTCCCATCGCCGGCCACCGTCAGCATCTTGTAATTGAAGTAAAGCACCCCCGAGATGAGGCCATAGTAACTCACCATGAAGGCGTTATCGTTGGCGGAAAGGTTGCTTAGGCGGTAAGGCTGGTCATAGGTCCGTGTTTGCTTGGGCGCGCCGGTCTGGAGGTCGACGCTCACGAGGCCGAAGCCATTCTCCAGGGTGTATGCGATCACCGCCGTCTGGCCCTGCACCGCAACGCGCACCATGCGGATGGTGTCGCGGAAGGCGGCCGGGGTCGAGTGGTGGGTCGCGGCGATGAGCCCGTTCTTGCTGAAGAGCTGCCAGTGGACGCGGTTGTCGGTTTTGTCGAACCAGGTCCCGATGAAGCGATTGTCGTCGATCTTCGCGACCGAGAGGCCGCCTGCCGGGTTGCTCGCGGGATCGCCCGGGGCACGGTCGGGGTCCGACAGGCCGATCAGGGTGCCGGCGGGCGGAGCGACGATCACCTTGCGGGTTGCCGTGACGTTGCCGGTTTTGGCGGTGATCGTGTCCTCGCCGAAAGCCGCGACGCCGTTCGAATTGGCCTGGTAGGCCCCGGTTACCGGGTTGATCGCGCCGACGGCGGCGCTGGAGTTGGACCACTTCGCCTTCAGAAAGCTCTTGTAGTTGTCCGAACTGTCGTAGCCGTTGGCCTGGAAGGGAAAGCTCTCTCCGAGCCAACTGCGTATGACCCCGTCGCCGAGGAAATCGTCCAGCGCCTGGTCTTCGCCGCCCTTCACTGGCGTGAGGGTGAAGCTCTTGATCTCCTGGAAAGATGTGGTCGTGCTCGGGACGCCATTGACCCGAATGAAGAGGTTGCCGCTGCCCGCCCCCTCAGGAACGGTGAAGCTCAGTTTGCTGCCGACGACATCCGCGTTTTCCGCCGTGACGATCTTGCCCGAGGGGAAGACCACCTCCGGCAGGCCGCTGGAGGGCCAGGTCAGGTTCTCGCCGACGAGGAAGAGCTGTGCGCCATTGCCCGCGTGATCGGTGCTGGTCAGGAAATTCTCGTAAAGCGAAAGGCCCGAGATCGTCGGGGCATACTCGGCATCCAGGGGCAAGGGCACCGGCGTCTTCTGGTTCCACTTGATCTCGATGCCGGTCTTGACGGCTTTTGCGACGAGCTTGCCCGAGGGCACGATCTTTTTGGTCTGGAGATCCTCGCCGAAGTCCTCGTAGGCCTCGACCTTCACCTTGTAGCCGTTGCCCTCGTTCAGGAAGATCTCGCGCCGCGCCGGGTCGGTGCCCTGCTCGGGACGCTGGATCAGCTCGTAGTAGACCTGGTTGTCGTTGGCGTCCGCGATCCCGAGGAGCAGGGCCTTGGTGGTCTTGGGGATCACCTGGGCGTTGAAGCCGGGCAGGCTCCGCTCGGGCCACTTGACGGCGATCGATAGGCTGCCCTTGCGCGCCTGCGCGTCCTGCTGGAGAGCGCCCCCTTGAGAGGCGCCGCCCTGGGTGGTGGGCAACTGGATCACGCCGGCGGGGCGGCACCCGACCAGGAGGGTGAAGCTGATGAAGAGCGCGACTTTCTGGATGTTCATCAGGTTCTCCTATTCGATGACCAGATCGAGGCTGCCCTGGTGGACGACCGGGATGGTGACGGGCAGGGTGAGCGAAGGATTCGCGACGGACCGGACCGTCACGGTGGCGTCACCCTCCGCGGCACCCGGCTTGATGGTGACCTTGCCGTCGGCGCTCACCGAGAGCCGCGCATCGCTCGTGGACCACGTGACGGGGTAGTCCCTGACGCTTCCGCCGCTGAGCTCGGTCCTGGCTTGCAGCTGAACCCAGGTGCGCTTCGGATCAAGCGGATCCTGACCCAGCGGGTAGGCGGCCAGAGGCTGGACCGGGTTGGGCGTGACCAGTAGCTTCGAGAGCTGGGGGAGGAGCCTGACCACGAGCTGCCCCTCGACGTTGCCTGAGCTGGCCTTCACCGTCGCGGCGCCCTGATTGAGGCCTTGCAGCTTGCCGTTCGCATCGATGGTGGCCAGCTGCGGCACCAGCGAGCTCCACGTGACGCTCGCGTTCGGGACGATGGCCCCGGCCGGGTCGAGGGCCCGTACCACGTAGCGGCGCGAGAGGTTAAAGGCCAAGTAATCCTCGTCCGGCACCGAGGCCGTGGCGTCCTTGGCCGCGTTCTCCTGGGGCTGGGGGAAGATGTCGAGCGTCTTGATGACCTTGAAGGTCTTGGTGCCGCTGTCGAAGCCCGCCGACTTGACCAGCACCTGGGCGGTGGGCGTCGAGAGCTCCGGCACCTTCACCTTGAGCGTGGTGTCGGACTCCTCGAGCACCTGGGCCTGGATGCCGTTGAAGAGGACCTGAGGTTTCTTGCCCAGCGAGACCGAGAAGTCCTGGCCGGTGATGGTGACGACCTGGTCCGCGCCGCCGTTGTCGGGCGAGAGGGCCGCGAGCTTCGGAACCTTGAAGTCGAGGAGGATCTCGGGCGCGCGGGTCACCTGCTTGGAGGTGACCGCGACCTTCGGGGCTTCGCCCCGGCCCATGTCGGTGTGCATGCCGACCACTCGGAACTCGCCGGGCGGCACGTTGGGGATCTCGTAGTTGCCGGCGTCGTCCGCCTTGGCGACGTAGCCCGTGCCGGGGATGAAGACGTCCACCCCGAGCATGTTCTTGCTGGGTTCGGTCTTGACCGTGCCCACGATCCGGCCGGTGTAGGCGAGCTTGAGCTCGACCTTCGGCGAGGCGCTGGAGACGGCCATGGTGATGGCCTTGATGTCGTCCTGAAGGATGGCCTCGATGTTGAGGTCGCGCCCTTCGGGGTTGGAAAGGGCGAAGTTGCCCTTGCTGTCGGTCCTGGCCTCGATGGGGCCCCCCGCAAGCGTGCGGTAGCCCGATGCGTTGTTGCTGACGATGCCCGCCGCGTTGTTGCTCACCAGGTAACCCTTCACCTGGACGTTCGCAGCCGGCTTGCCCGCAAGGTCGAGGACCTTGCCCGTGAAGCTGCTGGCGGGGAGGGTGGAGCCGGGGATGCGGCCGACCCCGTTGCCGGAGTCGCCGGTGCCGTCTTGAGCGGTGGTGAGCAAGGCGTCGCAGCCCCCCACTGCCAGGGCAGCCGCGACCATCAGCGAAAGCACTGTCTTTCTCACTGTTTTCCCCTCAGTCCAGAAACATGGTTGCGCACGGGGCATCGACAAGGCACGCTTGTCATGTTTATGCCCAGCGAGGGGAGTTTTTATGAAATCGCCGTGCTCAGCGGCGCTGGCCCTCGGTGTAAGGGAGCCCCGGGTTGCCGAGGACCATGCGGTTGAGGCTCTTGGCGAAGCCCAGGCGCGTGTCCGGGAACTCCTCGCCCGCACGCTTGACCTGGAAGAGGTGGGCGTCCACCGTGTCGGCGTGGTGGACGATGAAGGCCTCGGCGGTGCGGGGTTCGACCGGCGAGCCGTACTCCAGTCGGCCCTGGTGGCTCAGGATCACGTGCAAGAGGTTGGTGGCCTTCTCGGAGGGGATGTCGCCCTGCTCGGCGATCGCCCGGCGCACCAGCGCGTAGCCGAGTGCCACGTGGCCGATCATGTTGCCCACCTCGGTGAAGCCGATCTCGTCGGCATCGAAGGCGTACTCCTCGATCTTGCCCACGTCGTGCAACAGGGCGCCCGCCACGACCACGTCGCGATCGATGCCGTCCTCGGAAAGGCACAGCCCCAGCGCCCGGCGCACGACCGTGAGGTTGTGCTCCAACAGGCCGCTCAGGAAGGGGTGGTGGTGCGTCTTGGCCGCAGGGGCGCGCTGGTAGGCCTCGGCCGTGGCGGGATCCTCGATGAGCAGGCGCGAGAGCATGGCGCGCAGCCCGGGATCCGCGATCGAGGCGACGACGGCGCTCAGCTCGGCGACCATCTCGCAGAGGGGCCGGCGGGAGACGGGCAGGAACTGCTCGGGCGGGAACTGGTCGCGCGGGAGGATCTCGTAGCGCGAGACGACGAACTGCGGGGCGTCCTTGTGCAGCTTGACCTCGCCGCTCAGGCGCAGGTAATCGCCGTTCTTGAAGTCGATCCGCCCCGTCCAGATGACGCAGGCGATCGCCCCCTGGCCGTTGGTGGCCCGGAAGATGTGGAAGCCGCCGTCGGAGTCCTTCTTCTTGAACTCGCGCAGCTGGGTCACGCGGGCGACGTAGTCGGTCGGGCGATCGCCGATCTTGGGCAGGGTCGGGGCGGACAAGGCGGGCCTCCTTGGCATGGCGCAGCGGGAAGCCTCGATCCTACCATGGCTTTCGGGCCGCCTCAGGCCTCGATGACGCGCCCGAGGCCCGCGCACACCGCGCCGACCAGGTACAAGGAGCCTGCGACCAGGATGGGGCGACCATCTGCCAGTCGCCTCGCATGCGCGAGCGCCTCCTCCCAGTCGGACACCATGTGCAGGTCAGGATGAACGGGCTTCGTCTCGAGCGTGACCGGGTCGAGTCCCCGGGCGCTCGGCGGCGTGGTGAGGACGACGGTCGCGGCGTGGGGGGCGAGAGCAGCGATCATGGCCGCGGGGTCCTTGTCCGCGAGCACCCCCATGAGGAGCACCCGCCCCTCGGGCTCGGGGGACGCCTCCAGGGCGCGGGCCAGGGCCTCGATGCCGTCGGGGTTGTGGGCGCCGTCGAAGACGAAGCGCTCGCCTTCGGCCGAGCGCCAGGTCTCGAGACGGCCCGGCCAGCGGGCGGCCTTCAATCCCTCTCTAACTGCCTCGTCGCTCAGGTCCCAGCCGGCCGCGCGCAGCAGGTGCACGGCTTCGAGGGCGATGGCGGCGTTCAGCGCCTGGTGCGCCCCCGCGAGGCCCAGCTCGAAGCCCTGGATCCCGAGGCTCACCACCCTCAGCGGCGCTTCGAGCTCGCCGGCGCGCGCGCGGATCGCCGTGAGGGCCTCGCCGGCGGCGCCCGTGACGGCAGGGACGCGGGGCTTCATGATGCCCGCCTTCTCGCGGGCGATCGCCTCGGGCGTGTCGCCCAGGAGGGCCGTGTGGTCGAGGGCGATGCGGGTGATGACGCACAGCTCGGGTCGATCGACGACGTTGGTCGCGTCGAGGCGGCCACCGAGCCCGACCTCCAGGAGCACCACGTCAGGGGCCCGAGACGCGAGCCAATGGAAGGCGGCGGCCGTGATCAGCTCGAACTCGGTGATAGGGCCGAGCGCGGGATCCAGCTCGCTTGCCGCCATCTGCACGGCCTCGAGCGCGTGCGCGAGCGCCCCTTCGCCGATGAAGGCCCCGTCGAGCCAGATCCGCTCGCAGTACGAGACCAGGTGGGGGCTGGTGTAGCGGCCGACGCGATAGCCGGCGGCTCGCAGGACGCTGCTCAGGAACGCGCAGACCGAGCCTTTTCCGTTCGTGCCGGCGACGTGGATCACCTTGAGGCCGTCCTGAGGGCGATCGAGGCGATCGAGCAGGGCCGTGATGCGCTCCAGGCCGGGGCGGATGCCGTGTTGGAGGGCGTCGCTGAGGATCGAGGAGGTCATGGGTTCTCTCGCAGCGGGAGAAGAAGGTCGCATCAAACCACCAGCGATGCGGGAGGGGCCTGGTGGGCGGCGATCGCCGCGAGCATGGCGGCCCCCCACTGGCGGCACTTGTCCTCGCCGATCCCCTTGATGGCGGCGAGCGCTTCGAGCGACTGGGGTCGAGCGGCCGCCACCGCGTCGAGCACCCGGTCGTGCGCGATGCAGTAGGGCGGCAAGCCCTTGTCCTTGGCGATGCCGGCGCGCGCCTCGCGCAGGGCCGAGAGCAGAACGGGATCGCCGGGCGCGGCGCTCACCTTGGCGACCGGGGCGATCTTGGCGACGACCCGGACCGGGGCCTTGGGCGCGGGCAGGGACCGGGCGCCGGGGGATTCGAGGCAGCGATCGCAAGCGCCGCAGCGCGAAGGAGCCGTCTCGCCGAAGTAGTCGAGGATGTAGGCGCGCCGGCAGTCGGCGGTGTGAGCGTAGTTGACCATGGCGTCGAGCTTCGCGACCTCGCGCGCCTGCTTGCCGATCAGGTAGGTGACGTCCAGCTTGAGGGAATGGAAGTCCTCGGCGCGCTTGATGAGCCGCATGGCGCGGCCGCGCTGGGGCGGGGTGTAGGCGATGAGGCCGCGCTCGTGCAGCCCGTGGAGGGCCGAGAGCACCGATTCGCGGCTCTCGCCCACGTAGGAGACGAACTGGGTGAGGTCCAGGGCCGCTCCCGCGTCCAGCTCGTCGCGCAGGACGGCCTTGAGCGCGCCGTAGACGAGCTTCTGCATCTTGGCGCGGCTGTCGATCGGCATCAGGTCGTTGGCGTGGCGCACGTAGGCATGGTTGGCCCCGCGCGGCGCGCGCGCGATGACCCCGTTGCGCTCGAGCAGGTTGAGGCAGGTGCCGATGGCCATGTCGTTGACCTTGCCCGGCATGGCCCGGCCGATGGCCTCGTGGGTCATGACGAACTCGTCGGGCCCCTGGTCGCAGAGGACCTGGTAGACGTCCGAGAGGGTCGAGACGCTGGGGCAGCTGCCCTCGATGAAGAACTCCTGCAGGTAGCGATCGGCGGGCGAGAAGATCAGCACGCAGTACGAGGCCAGCTGGTCGCGCCCCGCGCGGCCGGCCTCCTGGTAGTAGGCCTCGACGGTGCCGGGCAGGTCGTGGTGGATGACGAAGCGCACGTTGGGCTTGTCCACCCCCATCCCGAAGGCGTTGGTCGCGACCACCACCCGCGCCTTGCCCGCCATCCAGGCGTCCTGCGCCTGCTCGCGCTCCGTGTCGTGGAGGCCGGCGTGGTAGGCGACGGCCGAGACGCCGGCGGCCTCGAGGTGCTCGGCGATCGCCTCGACGTTCTTGCGGGTCGAGGCGTAGACGATGCCCGAGCCCTTGGTCTTCTGGGCGATCTCGAGGACCTTGGAGAGCTTGGCGGCCTCGCCGCTCGCCGGGCGCACCACGTAGCGCAAGTTGGGGCGGTCGAAGCCCGTCACGAACACGGCCGGGTCGTTCAGGCCCAGCTGCTTGACGATGTCCTCGCGCACCTCGGGGGTGGCGGTCGCCGTGGCGGCGAGCACCGGCGGGCGGCCCAGCTTGGCGAGGGCGTCGCGCAGCCGCAGGAAGTCGGGGCGAAAGTCGTGACCCCACTGCGAGACGCAGTGGGCCTCGTCGACGGCGAGGCGCGCGATCGTGATCCCCTGAATCGCCTCCATGAAGGCGCGGTTCTTGAAGCGCTCGGGAGCGATGTAGACGAGCTTGTACCTGCCTGAGGCGAGCCCGGAAAGGCGGTACTCGGCCTCGGCGGGATCGAGGCTGCTGTTGATGAAGGTGGCGGGAATGCCCTTCTCGGCGAGAGCGTCCACCTGGTCCTTCATCAGGGCGATGAGGGGCGAGACGACCAGCGTCGTGCCCTCGAGCATCAGGGCGGGCAGCTGGTAGCAGATGGACTTGCCGTTGCCGGTCGGCATGATGGCGACGGTGTCGCGACCCGCGAGCACCGCCTCGACCACCCCCTGCTGGCCGGGGCGGAAGGTGGAGTGGCCGAAATGCCGCTCGAGCGCGGATTCGGCTGGGCTTGGCGCGGGGTGGGACATAACCTCAGTTTACTCGCCTGGCGCCTTGCCGGGCAAGTGCTGAGATGAGTATTCGCTTGATTCCCCGCCCCCTGGTGGGGCGGGGAGGATTCAGCGTGGCGTTAACTCAGCCAAGAATTGCTCATCTCAGCAGGCGCTGGAGCTTGGCGTGGTCGATCTTGGCGTTGTGACGCGGGTCGAGCGGCATGCGCCGGATGAAGCGGACCTCGTCTACCGGCGCGCCCTGTGCCGCCATGTGCGCGAGAACGGCCTGTTTCCACGTGCCGCGTCGCCACAAGGCGCCGGGTTCGCTGGCCTCGACGACGAGCATCGCCCGGGCGCCGGGCCGGCCGACGAGGGCCGCGTGCCGGACGAAGGGCAATTGCCGTGCGATCGCCTCGACCTGCAAGGGGTAGAGGGTGCGTTCGCCGCGTTGCACGGCGTTGTTCACGCGGCCCACCACCCAGAGGCGATCCTGCGCGTCGAAGTAGGCGACGTCGCCCATGCGGTGCCAGAGGATGCCCTCGGGATCGCGGATCTTGTTCTCGCGCCCCGCCTCGGGGTTGCGGTAGTAGTCCTTGCCCACGTGCTCGCCCGTCACGACGAGCTCGCCGACCTCGCCCGTTTCAAGCTCGACGTCGTCCCAGCCTCGCGCCCCGAGCGAAATGGGGCCGTCGATCCGCCGGATGATCCTGGCCGTGATGCCGTGCGCGAGGCGCCCCACGCAGGTCCCGTGACCCGCCTCGCTGAGCGCGTCGGTCTCGTCGCAGGCCTCGGCCGCCTCGATCAGCGCGACGGGCTCGGCCTCGGTCGAGCCGTAGCCCACGAAGGCCGAGCCGTTCGGCAGCACGCGCCGCAGCTTTCCGAGCAGGCCGGGGGGCACCGGGCCGCCGCCGGTGAAGACCGCGCGCACGGTGGGCAGCCAGAGGCCGCGCTCGAGGCAGTGGTCGGCGATGGGAGCGAAGTACGCGGGCGAGCCGACGGCGGTGGTCACGCCCCAGTCCTGGATCTGGCGGACGATGACGCCCGGATCGATCGCGGCGGGCTTCGAGGGCTTCATCAGCGGCACGACGCTCGTGACCCCCGAGGCGAGGTTGTTGAGGATGAAGATCGGCAGCGCCGGCAAGTCCACGTCCTCGGGGGTGAGTCCCAGCTCGCGCGACAGGGCCCGGTGCTGGGCCACGAGGAAGCCGTGGGTGCGGTTCGCTCCCTTGGGCGTGCCGGTGCTGCCGGTAGTGAAGGTGATGAGGGCGGTCTCGTCGGCCTGGACCGCCGTGGTCTCGACGATGGGGCCGCCCGACTCGATGAGCCGTTCCAGCTGCCACTCCCCGAAGCGCGCAGGCCCTCGTGCCGTGATGCGAAGGGGGATGCCGCTCAGGGCGCCGGTGGCGCGGCCGATGAGCTGGATGAGCGGGACCCCTGCGAAGGCCTTGGGCGAAGTGAGCGCGATGCAGCGCTTGATCTGGTCGATGCCCACCCAGGGGTCGATGAAGACGATGGGTGCTGCGAGCTTCAGGAGCGCGAGCAGCAGGGTGTAGAGCTCGAGGCTCATGGGGATCATGACGACCACGGCGTCCCCGCGGCCGATGCCGCGCGAGGCGAGGGCGGCGGCGAGCCGGTTGACCCGGTCCTCGAGCTCCTCGAAGCTCAGCTGGCTGTAGGCGATGGATCCGCCGGGCCGGACGCTCCGGGGGAACACCAGGGCGGGCTTGCTCGGAGAGACCCTCGCCCAGTGGCTGAGGTAGCGGATGACGTTGTCGTGCGTGGCGAGCGTCATGAAGGTCAGATGCGCTTGCCCTTGCCGGTGCGGTCGAGCATCAGCCGGATCTGGTCGACCAGGTCCTGGCGCTTCAGCTGCTTGAAGGATCGCTGGGCGGCGAGCAGATGCTCGGTGGCTTCCTTGCCTCGCTGGTTCGCCATCAGGAACTTGGCCAGCTCGAGGGATGCGGCCCCCTGTGCCCAGAGATCCTTGCTCGTGCGGGCGACCTTGAGGGCTTCCTTGAGCCGCGTCTCGCCGAGCTTCAGGTCCTTGCGATCGATGGCGAGCAGCGCGAGCAGGCGCAAGGAGCCTTGCTCTGCCGTCTTGTTCTCGATGCGGCGGGCCATGGCGAGGGTCTCCTGGGCCGTGGCCTCCGCGCGCTCGGCCTGCTTCATTTCCCGCTCGACGTTCGCCAGGCGCAGCTTGACCTTCACCGCGTTGTAGGCGTCGTCGCGCGAAAGGGTGCGCTCGAGCACCCCCTGGAGGCGCGGGTAGCCCGCCTCGTACATGCCCAGCTCGCACTCTGCGGAGCCCAGGTCGTAGGTGACGGCATCAAGGAGCTGAGGGTCGTCCACCGTCTCGGCGATGGGGAGGGCCTCGCGGTAGTAGTTCGCCGCCTGGCGGATCCGGCCGTCGCGCTCGGCCATGATGCCCAGGTCGTTGAGGGCGTTGGCTTGGCTGCGACGATCGCCGTAGAGCTGGGCGAGGCCGAGGCCGTTGAGGAGGGGCTTGCGCGCCTCCGCGTCCTTCTCCGAGGCCATCATCGCCTCGCCGCTCATCAGGAGGGCCTCGGGCAAGAGCGCGTGCAAGCCGCTCGCGCGCACGGCCGCGAGACACTCCTTGGCGAGCCGGGCGGCTTCGGCCTGATCGTCGCGGTCCATGGCGGCCTGGAGCGCGCGGAACCCCACCTTGATCTCTGCTTCGCTCGCGCCGATGGGCGAGACGGGCGCGGCGAGGGCGCCTGGCACCGCGACGGCCATCGCGAGCACGAACGAGGCAAGGGCCGGGCGGATTCGCATGAGGGGGCCTTTCTGCTTGAGCGGGGACGGCATGGATCGTATACCCTCGATTCGCCGTTAGAGTCGAACGGTTCCCTGACGGGCGTCCATCTCGACCACCTGGCCGTCCTGGACCCGTCGGGTGAGGCCCTTGATCCCCACGATGGTCGGCAGGCCCAGCTCGCGGGCCACGATGGCCGAGTGGCTCAGGATGCTTCCTCGCTCGATAAGGAGGCCCGAGGCCGCGGGGTAGAGGGGGACCCAGCCCGGATCGGTACGCTCGGCGACCAGGATCTCGCCGTTGAGGCGCATGTCGTCCTCGGGCGAGCGGATGACCCGCACCTTCCCCTTGACCACGCCGGGGCAGCAGCTGATGCCCTTCAGGACGTTGGGATCGTGGTCCGCCTGGTCGGCGGGCTGCTCGCCGACGAAGTGGTTCGCGAAGTGGACCGTTCCGAACGTCTTGAAGCGATCGTCGATGTCCTCGGCGCGGTAGCGCGCGAACTCCGCTTTGCGCAGGGCGGCGAGGCCCCTGAGGTTGGTGCTGGTCGCGGTGCCCTGGATGAAGCCCCAGATCTCGTCGAGGTTGAGGTAGAACACGTCCTGGGCATCGTCCAAGAGGTCCCAACCGGCGAAGGTGCGCCCGATGGACTGGAACATGTCGCGCAGCAGGCCGAAGATCTTGGTGCGCGCAAAGCGCATGTTCTCGCGGTTCTTCACGTGCCGGCGGGCGTTCATGAGCACCCACTTGAAGAACGCGTACCTGAGAGGGTTGCTGCCGAGCTTCTTGCGGATCAGGGCCTCGGCCTCGGTGCGGATCCGCTTCTCGTTTGCCTCCATCGCCGCGATGTCGAGGCTCGGCATCTTCAGGTAGTTCTTCACCATGGCGAAGACGAAGCTGGGATCCTCCTTGAGGTTCTTCTCCTCGAGCTTCAGCTCGTTCATGCAGCGGTAGCCGTACCTGTCGAGGAAGTCCTGGACCCGTTCGCGCATGGCGCCGAACCGCTCGTCGGCCTGCAAGAGGCCCCAGATCTCGCGCTCGTGATGCGACTCGAAGAAGGCGCGCAGGGCCTCGTCCTCGCGGGCGGCGATGGCCATGCGCATGATGGCCTTGGTGGGCTCGGTCGACTCGATCTCGCCTTCGCCGCAAAGCAGGTCGTTCTGGAGCGAGCCCGTCTCGTCACCGCACCAGCTCACGCAGAGCTTCTTGATCACGCCGTAGAAGACCATGGCCGAGATGTCGGTGAGGATCGGTGCTTTCCATTGCCAGAGGAGCTTCTGCTCGAGCTCGTGGAAGGCCACCTTGATCTCGTCGGGGCGCATGCCCTTCCAGTCGTAGGTCTTGTAGTGGGCGTAGGCGCTCTCGAAGTTGCCCTGGAACCATGCGACGGTCTTGTCGATCCGGCGGTAGTTGTCCAGCACGCGCCAGCAGACGTAGAGCAGCTTGGGCAGCTCCGAGTAGTTCTTCTCGCCCTTCTGGTACTCGGCCTTCTCCTTGACCCCCATCATCTGGTCCATGAAGCCCTTGTTGTAGTTGAAGCCGGGCAGCAAGGAGGTCATCTGGTACCAGTTGCCGAGGTTGTAGAAGACCCGGCCCCGTACCAGCCCGAGCAGGTTGCGGTAGGTCTGCTCGTTGGCCTTGATGGTCTCCTCGGGGATGCCCAGGACCGCCGAGACCTGGTTGTAGACGATGTTGTAGGCGTGGGAGGCAAAGGAGAAGGTCAAGGGCGAGGTCACCCCCGAGTAGCTCTCGGTGATGTTCGAGTTGTCCCAGATGATCTCCTTGCCGGCGGTCGCCTGGGGCACCTTGAGGTTGGTGATGGGGCGGGCCTGCAGGATGTAGAGCCGGCCGTCGGCGAGCGCCCACTCGATGTCCTGGGGCTTGCCGAAGTGGGCCTCGATCCGCATGCCCAGGTCGGCCAGCGCCTGGGCCTGGGCTTCGGTGAGGCAAGGGATATCTTGTTGCTCTGCTGCGACGTTGGCCTCGTAGGTTCCATGGCCGCGCCGTGAGGCGAAGGATACCTTCTTGGGTTTGTTTACGGTCTCAGTGGTCAGTTGCCTTGTCTTCTTGTTGACGGTGAAGGAGTCGGTGTCGAGCGCGCCCGACACAATCCCCTCGCCCAGGCCGTAGGTGCCGTTGATGACCGCGGCGTCGCGATCGCCCGTGAGCGGGTCGGCCGTGAACATGACCCCCGACACGTCGGCGTTCACCATCTCCTGGACGATGACGGCGACCTCGGCCCCCACCGGGTCCAGGCCCTTGAGGTGGCGATAGGCGATCGCCCGCTCCGAGTAGGCGGAGGCCCAGCACCCCTTGATGGCCTTGAGGACGCCCTCGGTGCCCTTGACGAAGAGGAAGGAATCCATCTGGCCGGCGAACGAGTCCTTGGCGCCGTCCTCGCCGAGCGCCGACGAGCGCACGGCCACGAACGCCTCGCTCGCGAACTGGTCGCGGTAGGCGCGCTTGAGCTCGCGGGCCATGGCCTCGGGGATCTCGCTGGACTCGAAGAGGCGTCGGATGGTCTCGCTCGCGGTCCTGGCCGCCTCGGGCCTGGCGAAGTCGAGGCCCGCCACCAGGGTCCGGATGACGGCCTCCAGCCCGGAGCTTGCCATGAAGCGCTTGAACATGCCCGTCGGAACGATGGCCCAGGGGGGCACCGGCAGCCCCTGGGCGCTCAGCTCCCGGAGGTTGAGGGCCTTGCCGCCCAGCTCCTGGGCGTCGAGGGAGTTCAGTGCATTGTTGGTGGCTTCACGCGTCATATCGGGTTCTCTTTTCCCTGCCCCCTGGTGGGGCGGGGCTGAGCGTCTAACAAGACCGTTCCATCAAGCCGCTTATGGCGGCCAAACTCGACACATGCCTGGTTTTGTTAGACGCGAGGAGGGGTGGGGGGATCAAACAGGTTCCTTAGAAATCGAGGCGGATCCCGCGGCCGGCCGCGGCGCCTACCGCGATCGCCACGTAGCACAGCAGCATCAGGACCGCCGCCCAGTTGTCGAGCCCCTTGGCCCGCTTGGGGGTCGGCCTGAGCAGGAACTGCGCGAACCCGAAGGCGGTGACCAGCGTGCCGAGCCCGAGCAGCCCGTAGGCGACGGGCCCGAAGCCCACCTCGAGCCCGAGCGCCAGCGCGCAACCCGCCCCTGCCAGCAGGCTCGAGAAGGCCATCAGCGCGGCTCCGGGCGCCCCGAAGTGCTTGGAGTACGAATCGGCGAGGGGCTGCTCGTCAACCGGCATGCGGATCTTGCGCGACATCTCCCAGCCGAGGCCGGTGCCCGCGCCCATTCCCAGCTGCAGCCAGAACAGCCCGTGCCAGCCGGCGCCCGCCTGGGTCGCTGACAGCATGAAAACATACACGCAAAGCAATGGCGTGATGACCTGATGCGTCAGGGCGTAAAGCACGATGTGCTTGTTGAGCCACTCGCCGACGAAGAATTCCTTGTACATCAGGAGCGCATATGTGATGACAAGAAGATAAGATGTGATGGTGGTGAATCCCATCGGGAGATTGAGCAACAAGAGGACCATGGCCACCGTCCAGCCCATGACCTTCAACTCGGAGAGGGGCATCACGCCGCGCGACACGACCCTGTCCGGGTGCGCGATCACGTCGCGGGCGTAGTCCTTGAACTCGTCGAAGATCCGCAGCAGGAAGAAGCTGAGCAGCACGGCCGCCATCCCCGAGAGCGCGCGCCATCCGAAGCGGGCGGCGCCTGGCTGGACCAGGCGCTCGGCGAGCAGGTAGTTGCTCATGAAGAAGGCGCAAACGACCACCAGGTGCGTCGTCAGCGGGAAGCGCTCGTCGAGGTAAAGCTTGAGGCGCGCGGGAAACGGAAGGGCTGGGGCGTCGGTGGCCATGCGTTCTCCTTGTCACGGGGCTATATCTTCCTACCCAGCAACCGTCCTCGGATAGCAGGGGGTCGTACGGGTGGGGTTGAGAAGCCTCGCTCGCGTGGTACAAGGGGAGCACCTTACCGACGACCGACCCAGGAGCGTGACATGACGGCTGGCCTTACCGAAGACACCTTGGCGCGGGGCGCTCATCCGGCCGCGCCCGAGGGCGAAGCGAGGCTCAGGAGCGAGGTCGCCCACCGCCCGTTCTTCCGGGCCATCGGGTACAGCAACTGCTGGGAGGACCCCGCGATCCTGCAGGAGGCCCTGCGGGTCGAGGCCGGAGACGTCTGCTTCTCGATCACCTCGGGCGGCTGCAACACCCTGAGCTTGCTCTTGCACGACCCCGCGCGCGTGGTCGCCCTGGACTTCAACCCGAGCCAGAACCACCTGCTGCGCCTGAAGATCGCCGCCTTCAAGGCCCTCGACCACGACGGGGTCCTCGAGCTGCTGGGTGTCCGCCCCTCCCTGCGCCGCGCGGAGCTCTACGCGGGCCTGCGCTCGCTCTTGTCCGACGATGCGCGCGCCTACTGGGATGCCCACCCGAAACCGATCGCGCGAGGCGTCTTGTACGCGGGCCGTCTGGAGCGTTACCTGCTCGCTTTCGGCGCGCTGATGCGCCTCATTTACGGCCGCAAGAAGCTGCGCGCCCTCTTCGATTGCCGCTCGCTCGACGAGCAGCAGGCCTACTACGATCGCCACATCGACGGCCCCGTCTGGCGCGGAATCTTCGACGTCTTCTTCAGCCGGGCCGTCATGACCCGGGCCAAGGACAAGGAGCACTTTCGCCTGGTCGACTTCGACGGGTTCGGCAAGATCTTCCGTGCCCGGGCCGCCCACGCCTTCACCGGCATCCCCATCCGCACCAACTACTTCCTGGCGCTCATCTTGCTCGGCGCCTACCTGGACGAGGCTGCGCTCCCGCCCTACCTGGCGCGCGAGAACTTCGCGGCGATGCGCGAGCGGGTCCACCGGGTCGAGATCGTCACGGGCGAGATCGAGCGCTACCTGGTAAGCGTACCCGACGATACCTTCGACCGCTTCAACGTCTCGAATCTATTCGACTGGATCAGCGAGCCCAACTTCGTGCGCCTGCACCAGGAGATCGCGCGGGTCGGCCGCGAGGGCGGCCGCATGGCCAACTGGAACACCCTGTTGGCCCGCGCCATCCCCGCCGATCGGGTCGCCGGGATCGAGCGCCGCCCCGATCTCGGCCAGGTGCTGCTGCGGCGCGACCGCGCCTTTCTCTACGCCAACTTCGAGGTCGGGATCATCCGCAAAGTCGCCAGGCACCCAGGCTCGGACAATCGAGCCTGATGGTCTGATCCCGCTCCGCCAGGGGAGTCAGTCCTCGACGATATTGCCCGTCAAGTCGGAAGGGGTGGGGCTCGGGTTCGTGCCTGCGCTCTGCTGGGGGGTGGCGACCGTCCCCAGCTCGTCCGCAGGCGAGCAGCTGGTCGCAAGCAGCGCGATCGCGAGGCCCGCGAGCAGCATGGACGCCACGCGGCGCTGGCGAAGGTTCGATTTCATCGTCATGGTTCCTCGATCGGAAGCGACCCGCTGGCATCCTGCGTCGGGTCTGGGTCGGGGGTGACGGTGGGACCCGGGTTTTGCACCGGAATGACGGGCGTGTAGGTCGGAGTGGGGGTCGGCGTCGCGGTGGGCTTCGGCGTGGGGCGGGGCGTCGCGGTGAGGGACGGGGGCGGAGTCGAGACGGTGCCGTTGACGTCGGCGCCGGCCCCGCTCACGGGCACGAGGAGGTGGGAATCCTCGTCGCCTGTAGCGCAGCCGACGAGGAGCAGCAAGCCCATCATCACGGCCCCGAGCCATCGTGAGTGCACGCACGCCATCAGAACGAAGGTCCCATCAGCCCGTAGCGACGGGCCACGAACGCGCTACCGATCGGCATCTCGTAGACCACCGAATCGGCACCGATCCCCCAAACCGTCGTTTCCCGGATATCGAGGCCGTAAACGGCCGTCCCCAGGGTCCAGGTCGCGGTGTGGGTGCCGTCGCCGACCACCTTGTAGACTTTTCCGTCGGCTGCGCCCACGTAGAGGTCGTGGTTCGCGGCGTTGAGCGCCAGGGAGTACGTGCGGCCGCACCCCGTGACCATGGTTTCCAGGTTGGTCGCCAGGTCGATCTTGAGCACGCCGCCGCCTTGCTGGTTGTCGGGCGAGGCCACGTACAGGGTGCTGCCGTCCAGCTCCAGCTCGCGGCTGGTGACGGTG